>UQNA01000012.1 GCA_900542195.1 uncultured Sutterella sp.
GAGCTGGCACATCTTTAAATATGAATGCCAATGAAGTAATTGCAAATCGCGCGATTGAGATACTGGGAGGAAAAAAGGGCGATTATACAATTATAAATCCTAACGATGATGTGAATTGTGGACAGTCTACCAATGACGTGATTCCTACTGCCGGTAAAATGACTTCTCTTCGTTTGTTGCAGAATCTGAAAAAACAGCTTCTTCGCCTCTATGATGCTCTTAATGAAAAAGCTACAGAGTTTGATCACATAATAAAAATGGGGCGTACACAGATGCAGGATGCAGTACCAATTCGTCTGGGACAGGAATTTAAGGCATATTCGGTAGCAATCATGCGTGATATCCACAGAATGGATAAAGCAATGGATGAAATGCGGACTCTTAATATGGGAGGTACTGCTATTGGAACAGGAATTAATGCAGATGAAGGTTATCTGAGAAGAATTGTTCCAAATCTCACTGAAATATCGGGAATGGACTTTATACAGGCTTTTGATCTGATTGATTCCACTCAGAATCTGGATCCATTTGTAGCTGTTTCCGGTGCTGTGAAAGCATGTGCGGTAACTCTTTCCAAAATGTCAAATGATCTCCGTCTGATGTCCTCCGGTCCACGTACTGGATTTGGAGAAATCAATCTTCCGGCAAAACAGAATGGCTCTTCTATTATGCCAGGTAAAGTTAATCCGGTTATTCCTGAAGTAGTGAATCAGGTTGCTTTTAATATTATTGGTAATGATGTTACCATTACCATGGCTGCAGAGGCTGGTCAGCTGGAATTAAATGCGTTTGAGCCGATTATTTTCTATTGCATGTTCCAGTCTATCGATACTCTTGGCTATGCAGTCCAGACATTGGTGGATAATTGTATTGTAGGAATTACGGCAAATGAAGAAAGATGCCGTTATCTGGTAGAAAACAGTGTAGGTATTATCACTGCAATCAGCCCCCATCTTGGATATCAGAAGGCTGCGGATATTGCAAAAAAGGCAATTAAGACAGGCGAATCTGTAAGAAGTCTGATTCTGAAAGAAAAGCTTATGAACGAGGATGAACTTAATCGCATTCTGGATCCGATCCATATGACGGAACCTGGTATTTCCGGAAAAGATTATCTTATAAAAAAATAAAGAAAAAAACAGGCGGGAAAATCTTCCCGCCTGTAAAATCGTCTGGACACATATCATATATAAATATGATTTTTATATTTTTGAATTATTCGATTGATTTCAACCGGATTAGAACAGACCTGTGATCTTACCTGTCTCGTCTACGTCGATTCTCTCAGCAGCCGGAACTTTAGGAAGACCTGGCATTGTCATGATCTCGCCTGTAAGAGCTACGATGAATCCTGCACCAGCGGAAATCTTCAGGTTACGTACTGTAACTTCGAAGTCAGTAGGAGCACCCAGTTTAGTCTGGTCATCTGTTAAGCTGTACTGTGTCTTAGCTACACAAATCGGGCAGTTGCCAAAGCCAAGAGCTTCTAACTGTTTCGCCTGTTTCTGAGCGTTAGCTGTCAGAACTACTTTCTTACCGCCATATACTTTCTGAACAATCTGGTTCAGTTTGTCTTCGATAGAACCTTCCAGTTCATATGCATAGGAGAAGTCGTTTGGTTCTTCTACAAGACGGATAACTTCTTCTGCAAGTTTGATTCCGCCTTCGCCGCCTTTTGCCCACACTTCAGAAAGAGCAACGTTAACGCCCAGTTCTTTACATTTAGCTTCTACAAAGTCAAGCTCTGCTTTTGTATCTGTAGGGAATGCGTTGATAGCAACAACACATGGAAGTTTGTATACGTTTTTGATGTTGGAAACGTGTTTTAACAGGTTCGGGATACCTTTTTCAAGAGCTTCCAGGTTTTCATTGTTGAGGTCAGCTTTTGCAACGCCACCGTTGTATTTCAGGGCACGTACAGTAGCTACGATTACAACTGCGCTTGGTTTTAAACCAGCCATACGGCATTTGATATCAAGGAATTTCTCAGCACCAAGGTCAGCACCGAAACCAGCTTCTGTGATTGCATAATCAGCAAGCTTCATAGCCATCCTTGTAGCTGTTACAGAGTTACATCCATGAGCGATGTTTGCGAATGGTCCGCCATGTACGATTGCAGGAACGTGTTCCAGAGTCTGTACAAGGTTTGGTTTCAGAGCATCTTTTAACAGGGCTGTCATAGCGCCTTCTGCGTGAAGGTCACCTGCTGTTACAGGTTTCTGCTCGGAAACTTTTCCGTATGTATATCCGATGATGATCTTGGATAATCTTTCTTTCAGGTCTTTGATGTCGCTTGCAAGACAGAGAACTGCCATGATCTCAGATGCAACTGTGATGTCGTATCCGTCTTCACGAGGCATACCGTTTGTCTTTCCGCCAAGACCATCTACTACGTTACGAAGCTGACGGTCGTTCATATCTACACATCTTCTCCATGTGATCTTACGTGGGTCAATGTTTAATGCGTTACCCTGGAAAATATGGTTATCGATCATAGCTGCCAGTAAGTTGTTAGCTGCGCCGATTGCATGGAAGTCACCTGTGAAGTGAAGGTTGATGTCTTCCATCGGAACAACCTGTGCGTATCCGCCGCCTGCTGCTCCACCTTTTACTCCGAATACCGGTCCTAAGGACGGCTCACGGAGAGCAACCATAACCTTCTTACCGATCTTGCTCATACCATCTGCCAGACCTACGGATGTGGTGGTCTTTCCTTCTCCTGCCGGGGTCGCTCCTTTCCTGTGAACAATCACCTCTTCTCCGTTGAACTCTTCCTTCCAAGCAAAATTGTGATGGTTTTCAACGTATCCGAGAACGCCGCATCCAAGGCCGGCAATAACATGCTTGTGAATCAATTCGTGATTGGCCGCTGCGTATCGCCCGCAAAGTTCCATTGCCTCCCAGTAGTCTTTTCCTTCCTGTGAATCCAACTCCAGCCAAGAGAGTCGTTTCAAGTTTTCCGGCAATTCCGGATGCAAAAATGCCGCAAGTTCGGAATAAAAATTGGCAACATGCTGACCAAGTCCTCGGCTGCCCGAATGAGAAAGTAACGCAGTATAGGTTCCCGCTTTTATCTTAAGAGTTGGTTCGTCAATATCGGCTTCAACCGTAAGTTTGCCGAATTCAACAAAGTGGTTTCCGTGACCGCTGGTGCCTAGTTGAGATCTGGCTTTCTGGAAATTCTCTTTCAAAACGCCCGGTTTCTTCCACAGAGGATCATCCATAACCTCATGAACTCTCATTCCTGGATCAAAGGCGATTCCGACTCCGAAACGAGTCTCACGCAAAAGGACCTCGCCGAACCTTCTTCTATCTCGTTCGAACTCTTCATAAGGAACATCCAAAATCGATATTCTCATGCGGCAAGCAATATCTACACCTACCGCATAAGGAATGACAGCGCCTTTTGTTGCCAGTACTCCGCCGATCGGCAATCCATAGCCTTGATGCGCATCCGGCATCAAGGCCCCTCCCACAGAAATCGGCAAACTAACGGCGTCATCCATTTGTTCCAAAGCCTTTGCTTCCACTTTTTCCGTGCCCCAAAGTTTCCAAGGAGCCTTCTCTTTTCTCTCGCAAAAGTTAATTCTGTTTGCTCTGGATTGTTCTAATTTCTCAGCAGCAACAGCAAAAATCTCCTTGAGATCACCGCTTAGAACTTTTGTCGGCTTTAACGCTGAGGCTAATTGCTTTAACGCCTTTTTGAGTTCAACGTCAGACTTACCGACGCGATAAGCCTCATGCAGCGCATCATAAAAGGCATTTCTCAAGTCTTCTGTTTTAAAAATGGGAGTCTCATCCAAATCTTTTCTTTTAAGCATTTTTTATCCTTGTACTTTTGGCACTTCGACGAGTAATTCTTTGCGGTCCTTTTCCAATCCAACTTTCTTCCCTGTAAACAATTCAAACGTCTGACAGCAGCTTTCTAAGTGTTCTGTAAGATGCGACGTTAAGAACTTCCCGCCTGCGGCAAAACCTAGCGGAAGAATCAGTTGATCCGCCAAATGTGCCTCTACCGGTACTTCCGCAGCAAAAAATTTCCGCAACTGCTTTCCGAGGTTGTTAGCTAGAGCCTCTGAGCTGTATCCGTAGGCTGCAATATCACTGAATATGAGAGGATATTCGGCGGATCCAGTTCTCACGATAACGGCTGCTCCAGGTTCTTCTATTGTTGACTTCTCAATAATCTCCATTTCGTACGGAACCGCACATTTCATCTTCTCGAATTCTTTAGTTATCAGCTTACGGATCTTGAGCGTCGTTTTTTCCGGGAAATGGCTTGTTATCAGCTGAACGGTGCATTTTCGCTGTTTTTCTCGCCTTACCCAATTGACCGCTCTAAACTGTTTCGGAGAATTGCATGCCACACTGATTTGTCCTCCGCCTGCTTTATAAAAACCAAACTTTTCGATATTCGCCTCGATTGAATATCCCATCCGGTTCATTCGCGTGACTAAACTTTCAGCAAAGAACTCTCCTGTAGGTGCCTGCGGACAATAAGTTCCGCCATCGACGATCACTTGAGAAGGCAGTTTCTGGACCGCTAATGGTAAAAGGACGCTTTGTAGAACCAACGTTGCGCTGCCGCCGCTTCCAATCGCAAAATGATAAGAACCGCTTTTGATCTTTTTAGGAGTGAAGCTCAACGCATCCGATCCCAATTCAGCTCCTTCAACCTTGGCGCCGCAAATTTCTGCACAAGCCTTTACGCCGCACAAGTGCTGCTTTCTAAGTCCCGGCTGCGGCCGTCCTTTGCGGATGTCAGTCATTTCAAAAGGAATGCCCGAGATACAGGAAAGAGCTAGAGAAGAGCGCAAAATTTGTCCTCCTCCGTGTCCCATGCTTCCGTCTATTTTTAGCGTTTTCATTTTTCCCTCTTAAGTCTCATCCTTTCTTATTGCAAAAGGCATGCCAACTTTTCATTCTTATTTAAATTCATGTAGTTATAAAATTATGACTTATCTCTTCTCTAAATTTAAAGATAAAAATTTATACTTTAAAATATCTTTCTATAAATTTTTATAGCGATAAAAATGAAAAAAACGGTTATTTTCGGCTTTCTCGGAACAAATCTCGATCAGCCCGGAAGAGCAAAATGGTCGAAATGGCGCCCGACAGTATCTTTAGGCCAGCAAGAAGACCTTATGGTAGCCAGGTACGAGCTTTTTTATGACGTTCCTTACCAAAAACTCGCCTCTTCAGTTCGTGAAGACTTTCTTCAAGTTTCGCCGGAAACAGAATTCAATACTCATCAAATCAGGCTCCGAGATCCTTGGGATTTCCAAACCGTTTATAGCGGCATCTTCGACTTTCTTAAGACTTACAAATTCGATACCGATAACGAAGAATACTTGGTCCACATTACTACCGGTACTCATGTCATCCAAATATGCCTCTTTCTTCTAACCGAATCACGTCATATTCCGGGGAAAATTTTGCAAACTCAAATGCAAAAGTACGGAGATCCAACCGGTACTTACACAATCATTGATTTGGACCTCTCCAAATACGACATGATTGCAGAGCGTTTCCATCAAGAACAGAAAGAAGGAGTGCACTTCTTAAAGTCCGGTATTGAAACAAAGAACCCAGTCTTCAACACGATGATCAGAGAGCTGGCCACCGTTAGCGTCAAATCCAAGTCGCCGATTCTTTTGACCGGTGATACCGGTGTCGGAAAGACCAAGATGGCTCGCCTCATCTACGAATGGAAAAAACAGCAAAGAATGGTCAGCGGCAGCTTCGTCGAACTTAACTGCGCTACTTTGAGAGGAGACGCCTGTATGTCGGCTCTATTCGGCCACGTTAAAGGTGCTTTTACCGGCGCAGTCAACCACCGAGAAGGTCTTCTCAAAGCAGCTGACGGCGGACTTTTGTTCTTGGATGAGATTGGCGAACTCGGCCTTGATGAACAGGCCATGCTGCTGCGTGCTCTCGAGGAAAAACGCTTTTATCCTCTCGGTTCTGATGTCGAAAGCCAAAGCGATTTCCAGCTAATCTGCGGCACGAATAAAAATCTCTCTGCCATGGTCAAAGAAGGAAAGTTCAGAGAAGATCTTCTCGCCAGAATCCAATTGTGGTCTTTCAAAATACCTTCTCTCAAAGAGCGGCCGGAAGATATTGAACCGAACCTTGATTACGAACTTCAACAAGTTTCCGTCAATACCGGCACGCAATTCAGTTTCAACCGGGAAGCGCGAGAGAAATTCCTCCAGTTATCTAAATCTGATCAAGCTTTATGGAAATCTAACTTCCGAGATTTGTCCGGTGCCGTAATAAGAATGGCAACACTCTCAGATGGCGGAAGAATCACGGAAGATACTGTCGACTCGGAATGGAAAAGGCTTGTCCATCGGTGGCATCCTGACGAGAAAGTTCAGTCTCCTGCCGCATCTTCCTCTGAAATCATTGGCGAGACATGGGACAAATTAGATCTTTTCGATCGCTGCCAATTAGAGAAAGTTATTGAAGTCTGCAAAACATCTAAAAGTCTTGCTGATGCCAGCAGGAAACTCTTTTCAAACTCCATCCTCGAAAAGAAGTCCAGCAATGATTCAGATCGTCTGCGCAAATATCTCGCCAAGTTTGGTCTCTGCTGGAAAGACTTCCATTCGTAATTGTCCTCCGGAAGAACAATAACTTCTTCCTTTGCTGACCGCAAACCTTTGCAGCTCCCTTGGCACAAAGGTTGTTGCATACCGAACAAAAAAGAAAGAATACGAACAAGCACTTTAAAACACTGAATTACCGGAATGGCTATATTTCGACTCATACAAGAAAATAAGAAAAGATATCTCGACCTTCTGCTCCTTGCGGACGAACAGGAAGATATGATTGACCGTTATTTGGAAAGCGGTGAGCTGTGGACTCTGGATGACAACGGTGTAAAGGCCGTCTGCGTCGTTGCCGATGTTGGAAATGGAATCTTGGAAATTAAAAACCTTGCCGTAGTACCGAATTTTCAACGCAAAGGATATGGCAAAGCCATGATCGAATTCATTGCCGAAAAATATAAGAATTACTCACGCCTGCGCGTGGGAACCGGCAACAGTCCTTTGACTATTCCTTTCTATCGTTCTTGCGGATTCCGAGAAAGCGGCGTAATTCCGAATTTCTTCACCGACAACTACGACCATCCTATCGTAGAAGGAAACGTTGTATTGAAGGACATGATTCTCTTGGAGCGATCTTTGCTTAATCACTAGCGTATTGGCCGGACAGAGAATTGCAAATGATTCTGAAGACTTACTCGAGATCCCGCACAACATGGTCTCTCCAGGAAAAGATTACGACCTCGGACAACACCTGTCTGAATCGCTTTTTTTCTAATTTCAAGACCTCCAAAGTATCGTCGGTTTTGCTAACCTGAATTGTCTCAATCTAGAAGGAGAAGAAATGTCTGTAACCAGAAGAAAGGCCTTAACAGTGCTTGGTGCAAGTGCTGCCTCGTTGTTGACTTCCAATGTTTTTGCGGCAGTTACTCTTCCGCAAGCGCCTGCTGTTCAGCCTCTTCAAGTGGTTCCTTGCCAATATCCGGTCATCGAACTTTCCGGTACACCTTTCGAACGAGGAAAGGCATACGGAATGGCGGTCAAAGAAGCTGTCAGAAGAAATATCGCTTTCTACAAAATGATTTTTAAAACTTTCTCCAATATTTCATGGGAGAAAGCAATGGCGACGTCTAAGAAATTCCTTCCGTATATCGAAAAATTCTGCCCGGGCGCTATCGAAGAAATGAAAGGCGTCGCAAGCGGCGCGGATTTACCGTTTGAAGAAATCCTTACTCTTAACTGCCGCAGTGAAATCATGTTTGCAGCTTCTGACGGCTGCACGGCGGTGGCCTTTCTGAAAGAACAAACCACCGGCGGAAGCGTCTTGCTCGGCCAAACTTGGGACTGGTTCATGCCGGCGCGAGAAAATACTTGCATCCTCAAAATTCGTCAGGAGAAAGCCCCCGATATTCTGATGGTGGCTGAAGCAGGTTTGATTGGCGGCAAAGGTCTTAACTCCTGCGGCATCGGATTGTGCCTTAATGCCGTGAGCATCGGCAGCGGAAAAGAAGGTGTACCTCTTCACCTAATCATGCGCAACATTCTCAACACTACTTTGCCGACGGAAGCGTTAGATTGCATTGCCCACGTTCCAAGAGCCGGCTCTGCGACTTTAACGATTGGTTCGGCTGAGGACCTTGTAATGGCTGTAGAGTATTCTCCGAATGAGTTTGACGTTCTGATGGCAGAAGAGGAACCATTGGCTCACACAAATCATTTCCTCTCGCCTTTGATTGCTCCCCATGACAAAGGCAAAGCCGGACCGCTTTCAACCTACACTCGTCTGAATACAGTTCGCCGGAAAATCAAAAAACTTGGCAAAGCCGATGGTCTTAATGCGGTATACAGTCTTTTGACCTCACATGAATTCTTTCCGGAATCACTCTGTTATCACGAAGACGTCAGAGACTCCGGCCTTCGTGCGTGTACGATTTATTCTATGGTCATGGATTTGAACTCAAAAACTTTGCTGATCTCCAACGGATATCCGTGCGAAGGAAAAGTATCGGAGTTTTCTATCTAGCAATTGAATTTTTCCAATAACCTCCTTATGAAGTCATGTCTGACAACAAAACTTCAAAGGAGGTTTATGGTGTCACACCATATTTTTCAAAAATCGGCCCCCACCGCTTTGGATAAGCCTTCTTTTGAGTGTTTGCAAACCAGGAAGAAAATTCGTACAAAGGATTACTCTCAGCGTCCTCTTTTCTTATGGCCGATGATTGGCAATTGTCATATCCCATCGTGGCCGATGCCATCCCGGAAGCAAAGGAAGGAGCAAAACAATTTACCTGTCAAAACGTCTTGAAGTACTTTTTCTTTGAACTCCTTAGAGTATCTCAAAGATCTTTTGTCCATACTTCTTTCCTTTAATTTCTCTCGGGAAAGTATTATGACAACCTATGCAAGCTTGTCTACCTGGAAATAAAAAAAGCCACTAAAGACTGGAGCAAACAGTGTTTAAATGGCACCAGGCGATGCTTCAATTCGTTGTAATGTTTGGAGATCGGTTTAAGCAGGGATAGAACGGGGAATGAGCGAAAACGACGGAGGGGCTGTTCGCTTGTTTCCACTACGCTCCACATGCGAACAGCCCCTCCAAAAGCGATCTAACTTATGAGTTTAGGGCAGATACAAAATTTGAGACATTCCCCTTTCATCGTTCCTTAATCGCCCTTTGAAGAGGCACACAGAAACCCTGGTGTTCAAAGTACATCTGCTTGATCTCCTCTCTATGTTTGTTTAGAAAATTCCGCGCCGGTGACACTTTTACTTCTGCACGACAGTTATTTCGAATGCAGCGTCTCGCTGAGAAGCGAGTGACCTTAAAGAGACGAGAAAGCTCGGGTATTTCTTTCCCTTTCTGATGAAGGCGGCAAATCAGTTGCCTTGTCTCCAGGCTAAGCATTTTTCTTGGACCTCTTTCTGTTCCTAATAGAGAGCCTTCTAAGCTTTTTAACTCTTTTAGTTCCTCATACCTTTGATAAATCGGGTTTAGTGTTAGTCACAAATTATGTCGTCGAGGGCTATTTTTATTAGTCGCATAACAATAGAGTAGTTTCTGGGAAGTGGGGAGGGGAGAAAGTTTATCCATATTTTGTTTTAAATAGTAAAATAAATCAATAATGATTATTTATCGAACCAATTCCCAATGAATACGTTAGAAAACCTATTTCCCGATGTAACTTTTACAGATTCTCAGAAAGAACTTTGTAGAAAGTTGGTTGATTTTTTGAACGATGAATCTAACGATGTTTTCATTTTGTGCGGATACGCCGGAACAGGTAAAACTTTTTTGACTTTGGTCATAACTATTTATCTGGAACAACACGGAAGAAACATACGGTTATGTGCCCCTACGGGAAAAGCGGCCCGGGTTTTGTCGGAAAAGAGCGGAAAGACGGCCAGTACAATCCATAGAGAAATTTTCGCAAATCCTATACTCAATGATTTTTCTTCTCAAGAAGACTTGTTTGATGACGTTTATCAAATTCGTTTTCCCCTTTCAAACAATCTCAACCCCGATGGCACTGTTTACATAGTGGACGAATCCTCACTGATCGGAGACTCAGCCGAACTGGGTGGCGAATTGGTGTTTGGTAGCGGCAAATTGCTCTCCGATTTCGTTGAGTACGTTAAGTTCGATAAAAACTCCCATAAAACCAAAGTAATCATAATTGGTGATAATGCCCAGCTTCCACCAGTGAAAATGGTTCTTTCGCCGGCTTTGGATGAAGGTTATCTAAAGGAAAATTTCGGATTAAGGACGATTAAAGGTTATTTAACTGAGATTGTCCGCCAGAAAGAGAACAACCAAATAATCAAAGAAGCCTCAAAAATAAGAGAGGCCATTACCTGCAAGAAATTTAATATTTTAAATTTCAGCGAAAAAACAGGAGAGGTGGAAAAAATTGATCCCGAGCAAGCCATAGAAGAAGTCTGTCGTGAGGTCATAAAACAAGCGTGGCACGGCGGTTCAATTCCTTGTGTTTTGCTTGCGAGAACCAATCGTGAGGTTCTGTACTATAACGAAAAAATCCGCCTTAATTTGTTCAAGGGAGATGTACCTCCTCGTGAAGGAGAGCCTCTCCTTGTTTGCCAAAATAATCGGCTGACTGGCTTGATGAATGGAGAATTGGTACGAATTGAAGAAATTATAGGGAATCCATGGACAAGAAATATAACGTTGAAAGTCAAAGATCCTGAGACAAGAGAGGTCAAGGAGGAAAAAGTAACACTGGCTTATCAAAGGATGTTGTTGTCAAGTGCTGAGGACGTTGAGGTGGAGTGCATTGTATGCACAAGTCTGCTTGGCTCGGAGGATCCCTGCTTGTCGAAAGTAGAAAGAAGAGCCTCTTATGTGGGTTTCTGCATGAGAAACAACTCGTTAGATCCAAGAGATCCTCAATTTAAATCTAAATTGCTTTCTGATGAGGAATTTAATGCTTTGCAGGTAAAGTACGGATATGCAATGACCGGTCATAAGGCGCAAGGATCTCAGTGGAACACGGTATATGTTGACTGTGGAACAGAACAAAATAAAAAGTGTGATAGTTATTTCAGATGGTTATATACAGCAATTACCAGAGCTTCTGAAGTTCTAAAACTAATTAATCCTCCAGAATTTTCACCATACTCAAGTATCAGTTTCAGACATAGTTCAGGTGAAATCTTCTCAAAAAGTGAAGACTCTGATTCGTCGCAACCACATGCAAATTTAGATGAAGAAAGCAAGAAGGCGATGAGAGAATTTGGGATTCCCGAGAATCCGCCTCTTTTGTCTGGCATTTTTTGCGAGGTGAGAAAAATACTTCCGCTGGATACGACGATTAGAAATGTCCTCCATTTTAATTATAAGGAGACCTATATTTTTGAAATTAAGGGGAAGACAGTTAAAGTCGATTTCAATTACAACGGTAAGCAGAAAGTTACTAAAGTTCGAATGCAGGTTGTTTGTGAGGAAGCAAGCATTCTTGTTGATAAACTTAGCACTCTAGAAGGATACTCCGTTGCACTTCGAAGAAATCCCCTAGAAGAAAAAAAGGAGTTTTCCAAACCATTTCTCGCAGACTTTGACACGAAAATTCGAAAAAAGGCTAATCTGTTAGGTGTTGGGGTAAGGTTTTTAGGCGAGCACAATTATTCACTCCGTTATTCTTTTTCTTTTGGACGTGATGAGCCGACGACCTTAGATTTTTATTACAACGAAAAAGAAACTTTCACTAAGATTAGGCTGGTATATAAAAATGGCCAGGTTGGCGAAAAGATAAAGGAACTAATTACTAGCCTAAGAAATGGATAAGGAATAAAAATGGGAGACAAAAAAAATAACAACCCTAGGGATCCCTTATATTGGACTGCATACAAGAGTTCAAAAGAAAAGAACTATCCAAAGGCTATCGAAGAGTATACAAGATATCTGTCTCTTTACCCGCAGGATGGAGACGCCTTAAAAAGTTTATGCTGGGCCTATTATTTTTTTAATGCAGAAATACTCAAAGGTGAGATTACCTTCGGCTCTGCCCGGAGGTTCAAAGAAAATTTATTTAAAGCCCTGAAGCGGATGAGAACCCTGAAATCAGAAGGGTTATATTCTCTATTTCTTGTGCAAGTGATTCAATTCATAGATAAAACAAAGAAGTTGGATCCTAGTATTCAACATCTTATTGATTATTTGAAGTTCTTGGATTTTTGGGGAATCGAAAATTTAAAAGAAGCTGATTGGATCGGGAAGTTATCTCCTGAAGGAAAACCTTGGGATGCTTTGGCGGTTAAAGCAGCAAAACGAGCTGGAAAGTTAGCAGCGTCTGGTCAAGACAACGATCCTGAGAAGTTACAGATTGCCCTGAATTGGGTAGAAGCTGCATTAGGAAGAGCAGAAGAGGATATTTGGCTTAATTGGTACAAAACAAAAATACTTCGTTTGCAAAACAAACCGCAGGAAAGTGAAAAATACTTAAAGACAGTTCTTACTTCCAAAGCATCAGAAAGTTGGGTTTGGCATTTCTATGCCGGCGTTCTCAAGGATTCTTCTAATGAGCATTATTTTGCAGCATTAGCTAAAGCGGTAAGTCTGATACGCGATGAAGAAAAATCAAGAAAGCTCAGACTTGAGTTTGCTGAGGAACTTGCAAAAAGAGAGTTTTTCCCTGAGGCAAAAAATGAGGTTTTAATTGTTCAAGAAATAACGTCAAAGCTCAGACTACGGCCCCTTCCTAACGCAGAAACTCTCATGCGGTCTCCATGGTTTGATAAAACGGAAATAAAGGATCAAAGTAAGCAAAAAGTTAAAGAATTAATCGAGAAGGCCGAAAATCTGATTTATGCCGATATTCCTTGGCAATGTGCCGTTTTGGGGGAGGCTTATAAGAACAAATCCGGAAAGGATAGGGTGAAAATTTATTCGAAAGCTGAAAGTTTTTCTGTTCCAGAGTCTAGAAAGGAAATTAAAGGACTTCTTCCTGGGACTCCAATCTCGGTCAAAATCATGCAGGGAGCAGATGTTCGAAGCGTTTTTAAAATTGAACCTAGAAACGGCAACCTCTGGGATATTCTTAATTCTAGATCGGGAGTTGTTGATTCAGTAAATCTGTCTAAGAATTGCTTCCACGTTGTTTTAACGGATCTGACAGGAGTTGTGCTTAACGTAACCAATGTTTTGGCAAAAAGAATTAAGGTTGGAGATTCTGTTCAAGTTTATTTTGCACAGGGAAAGAGTGGGCAACCAAGAGGCGTTCATTGGGAGTTTTCGGAGTCAAAAAATCCTAGTCTTTTGAAAGAATTTGACGAAGAGGTTTCTTTTTTTGATAAAGAAAAAGGCTTTGGCTTTACAGAAAGCGGAATTTTTCTTCAAGGACGAATATGTAATGCTGAATTTGCTGAAGGGGATACAGTAAGAGGTAAAGCTGTTAAAAGTTATAATCAGAAAAAAAGAGAATGGTCTTGGAAAGCATTCGAACTTAAGTTGTGCCCGACTAATGATTCATTTTGAGAGTGAAGAAAATGGTAGCTGAAGGCAGCGTAAAAATTGACCGTTTGAGCTTTTTTATTGAAGAAGAGAAAAATCCATGGGGAATCATCACTGAAAAAGACGTCATAAAATCTTTCATTTTTCAAAACAAGATCGAAGCTGTTTATCATTTCACAGCTAAAAATAACTTGAATTCGATTGAAAAAGAAGGTGCCATTCTTTCTCGGAAACTTTGTGAAGAAAGAGGAATAAAATATGAAGGAGGGGGAGACGCTCTTTCAAAACAGTTAGACGAAGACAAGAATCTGGAGGATTATGTCCATTGCTCTTTCTGTCGTGACCATCCCATGAGGAGACGACTTGATAGAGAAGGGGTAAAGACTGTTGTTTTAAGGATAGATCCAATAATTCTCTTAGAAGATGGTGTTTTGTTCTCGAATTTAAACGCAGCAGCTAACAATGCCGAGATTGATGAAGGCCGAAGAGGATTATGGCGAATCGATTATATAACGACTCAGAATAAGTCAATTAACTATAAGCTTTATCAGGCAGAAATATTAATACCGCATTGTATTCCTACAAGCTTCATCATGGACTACCAAGAGTAAAAAATGGCCAAGAGACCCTATTTTAGTATTGGAAAATACAGAAATTCTCTTTATGAAGAGAAAATAGGGGTTTTTAAGTACTCTAGTGGTTTCGCTATTTCACAAAAGAAAAAAAATATTAGGGCTTTACACGAGTCAATATTAGAAGAATGGCCCTACGCAAAGATCCTCGAAGTATCTACAAAATCCGACGATCCACTGGGTGTAGCGCTAAGTGCCTTTAATTTAACCTGGACAATTAACGGTAGATCTTTTCCAGTTGAATGCATCTTTCAAGGATGCAAAGTTTTTTCAGAAGGTGGGCCGTACAAGGACATTATCTTTAAAACTCCCTTAGAAGCTAAAAGAGATTCTCGTTTAAAGGAATCAGGAAACTTGGTTAATTTTAAATTTAAGAATCAAATTTGGCCGTTGACGCCGACTACAGGCTTTTATGATTTCATCTATATACAGGCCCTTAAAACTCATAAAAATCTATGTGACGAAGTTTTGTCCTACGACACCTTTACAGACATAGAATTCAATCCGTTGAAGTCAATCAATTGCCAGGCCAGAAGCGTTGCAATGTTCGTAACCCTCAGCAAGTTCGGATTATTAGATGAAGTTACGCAGTCTCAAGAAAAATTTCTTAACCTGTATCAAGCACAAACAGAGGGTGAGGGTCTGCTTTTTTGATCAGGTTTTTCCGGTTTATTCGCACCAATTGGTATTATCAGTTTTTAAAATTTAAGCCACCTATATAAATATGCTTTTCGTAGGTCTTTAATGAATTTACTGAAGAGCAAGGACATCTTAACGGTGCAAAGATCGTAGCTAATGTAAGCTTACACGCCTAGTAATACCTAAATGAACCGGCCGTTCCCATAAGGCTGGCCAAATTTGTACAAAAAAGCGGAGCGGTACAAATTCTTAAGCTTTGCTTCGCTCTCCTAGAACCTTGCGGCTTTTCGAGTCTTGCAGAAAAACGGATGCGCCTGCGTATGTGGAATTCTTGCTGGCATATACATATCAAAACTTTTCCAAAATCAGCTTCTGTAGATCGGCGTATGAAAAAATTCCCGCATACGAGCTTCTGCAGATTGATCCGGTTCATCCTCATGCGTATTGTCTTTCGTTAAGACAATCCTTACGGAATCGGAAAGAATTTCTTCGGAACCGGAAATTAACCGCATGTCCATAGCTTTTGTGGGACAAACCTCGATACATCTTCTGCAGTCAACACAGTGAAGAGGATCGGCCAGCAGTTTAAATCCCTGGTCTTCGGATTTACTGGTTAAACAACCTGATGGGCATAAGAGAACGCACAAATTGCAGCCATTGCATCTCTCCTTTAATACTCCGGGCAGAGGAAAAAATTTCGCCTGAATTTCGAACTTAGGATCTTTGATTTTGAGTATTTCGACGGCGGCTAAAAGAAGTTCTCGCTCAAGCATCGGAAAAACTTTATCCGTTTTAGGAGCAGGCCCCGAAAGAGAGGCCACGTCGCAAATTCCTTGAAGCCGTTCAGAGACCCTGCTAAAAAACCTTCTGCGCCCTAGGTCTACATTGCTCTCCGGCTTTGCCTCAAAAAGCGTCGGTCGGAAATCAACGCCTAAATCTGATGAAAGCTTTTGGCAGGCGCTAATAAGATTTTGGGCTGCATTCTTTCCTGAAGCTGCGGAACACTTTTTGCAATCTGAACAATGAAGCTTAATTTCAGCATTAAAAATTAAATGGGTCAAAAGCAGCAGCGCCGGACTTACGCCGCCAAAACAGCCTGTCGGATACTCTTGGCTTTCCTGAGCCGTCTTAGGACAAACAAAAACCAGAGGCCGAGGGCATGAAGGTCTCTCGCGAAGATTGCAAAAGTGCGTTTTTAATGCGCTAAGAACGGTGTAGAGCGGAAACCGGCCAAAAGAGAAAGCTTCGGTCGGACACTCTCTAATGCACTTACCGCACCCGGTGCAAGAAGAGCTTTCCTCGATGGAAACGAACTGATTCTTAAGGCTAAGTACCTTTGGACGGCAGACTTCAATGCACTTTTCGCAGGAAGATTTTGGGAAAAGCGTTCTGATACAGTGATTCCTTTCGAAAGTTATCTGCGCAGAATTTGCATTCCCTGGTCCTGACCGGGCTCTCCGCTCAATCTCAGTGCTGCACTTAACTAATAGCCGGTTGAGCAGGTTCTCGATTACTAATTTGTCCGTCATCTTTATTTTTCCTGTTTTGCCTCGAACGCTTCTTTTCTGTACAGCCGTCGCTCAAAAATTGGCTAATAGCCTTTGCGGCGCTCTGACCGCTTTCTATAGCTGTCGTCACAAAGCTTGGTCCGCTCACCGCATCTCCGGCAGCAAACACCTTGGGAAGATTGGTATGTAAAGATCCTTTGGAAATAACAATCCCGGCTTCTTTCAAAACTTCATCTCTTGGACCGATGAAACCATAAGCACAGATCACCAGATCGGCTTTTAACACTTCACAGAGTCCCTCCCGATTTATGACTTTAACCGTTTTATCCGGTTGGACCGATTGTATTTGCGTTTCCTCTAAAAATTTAGCTCCCTCCCGAAGGGCACTCTCGTAGTCGTCCCTTGGCGGATTCGCTTTCAGTAAAGATTTGCGGAACACACAGGTGACCGTTCGAGCACCTTGACGCAGTGCGGTCCGAGCGCAATCTAACGCGGTTCCTCCAACTCCTAAAACGACTACGTTCTTATCTTGAGTCAGCGATGTCAGTTTTGACTCCCCATGAAGATATTCAAGAGCTTGAAAAACAAAATCTAAATTTGCTCCGGGTACGTCCAGATGAATTGGATTTTCTGCACCAATTGCAAGGAGAACTGCATCGTGCGAATCAACGATACCCAGGAGCTCTTGTGCTGACTTGATTTCATATCCGAGCTGAAAATTGATGCCGGATTTCTCATAGAGCTTTTTGCGGGTAAGGATTTTTTCTTTAGAGAGTTTGAAAGCCGGAATACCGAACATCGTCAGACCGCCGATCTCATTTTCCCGTTCATAAACCGTAACTTTGTACCCCTGAGCACGAAGAACATCAGCGGCAGCAAGTCCAGCGGGTCCGGCTCCGATTACTGCGACGGAAGGACTTTTCTTCGATGTCCGAGCTCTGGAGGTCCTGTATCCTCGATCAAGCGAGCGAGAAGCAGCAAAGTACATCAACGCGTGAATATTAATGGGATCAGAGAAATCACCCAAGGGACACGCCGCCATACAAAATTTATCTTTAGGACAGAGCTGAGAGCAAAGTTCAGGCATTTTTCCCGACTGCATCAAAAGTCTCCCGGCAGCTTTTGTATCGCCTGAGGCAATGGATCGGAGCACCTCGGGAATAGGATTGTGCTGCGGGCAAGCTTTCACGCACGCTCCGCATTGAATGCATCGGCTGCTTTCAAGAATGGCATTTTTCAAAGAGAAGGTCTCTTGAGGAGCATCAAAAGAGTCCTTAGAAACGACAGATTGTTCCGTTGCAGCCCCTCTTGGGAACCTCTCTTTTAGATAGACAATATTAGCCGTCTTTCCCTCCGAACATTTCGACTTCTTTAATAATGGAAAAGAAATCGCAGAGACAGGACAGCGCTGTGCACAAGCTCCGCATTTCAGGCATCTGGAACTTTCCGTACTCGGAACCGTCTTCTTCAGGTCAATGCCCTCCGGACACGCATTCTTGCAGACTTGGCAGTTTAGGCCGAAAGCTCGGAGGCACTTCTGACCATCAACCTTTGGAACGAATGTCTTATTTAATCGGCTCACTAAAGAAATAAAGGCGCCGATTGGACAAATAAATTGACACCATCTTCTCAAAAAGAAGATTTCCAGGAAAAGCACTCCGAGAATCACGAGCGGCGTAATCGTCGGATCATTGAACTTCAGCATATGAACAATGCCGATAATGAATGCGAAGGTCAGCCCGACCGGACAAATTAAACAAAAAACGGGAAAAGAAAATATTGCGGATGAAACTAGCGCAGCCGCCAAAACAAAAAACGGCCCTTTCTTCTCAAGTGCAGCTGAATTAATGAAAGTAGCTTTGGAAGACGACGACGTTTGAGCCGAAGCACTCGATTTTTCGGGTTCCGAAGAAGTCTCTTCTCGAGAATGACTTGTGCCTTCATCTTCGGAATCATTCAAACAAGACGTCTCCGGCTTTGGTTCGGCTCCGAAGATTTTTCTTAAAGGCGGAACCGGACAAAGCCAGCCGCAGAAAAATCGCCCGAACACCACCACAAGCGCTACGAATACGCCAAGACAAATGAGAACGGATAAAGCCAGAGAACCGGACGCAAAAATGGTTTCTAATGCGCCAACCGGACAAATCTGAGCGATAGAACCAATGCCAAAGGAAGAAAGGGTCCCCCACCCTGTCTGCCAAATCACACCGCAGACAACAGCTAAAAGGAAAAGGCCAAGAGACAATGCGCGAAGAATGGAAAATTTTTTCATGATTGCTCCTATGCTTTCTCTGCCTCTAAAGACACAATTTCAATGCCGCGTTGATTTCGCCCGGTATAAGCCTGGAGCACATTGGCCGGACAAATATTTTCACACACGCCGCAGCCGTTGCACTTGTCATTGTCAATGACGGGTACCTTTCCTTCGGCTAAAGAAATAGCATCATAAGGACACGCTTCTTTGCATTTGGTACAAGCCCTGGTTCTAAGTGCAATACATATGTCGGTTAAACGGGCCTTTCCGACCGGTGTAGTCTCTCCCGAATACGCCGTCAACGCTCCGGTTGGACAAACCTCAATGCATTTGTCGCAGAAGTCGCAGGAACCGTATCGGTAATTCATGACAGGAGTTCGCAGATTCAGCACGCCGTCTGCGAGACCTCCAATCGAAATGACATTAGTGGGACAAATACTTCGGCAGCGATCACACCGGATGCACTTGGATAAAAAGTTTTTATCCTGTCCTCCGGGCGGTCGAATTACCGGTGCCGATTCGACTTTGGAAGCGCCCCAGCCGAGCGCAAAAAGAGCACCCGAAACTCCCACAGACAACAAAAGGCCCCTTCGGCCGATGGAAGAAGATTGAGAACTCATAGCAGCAGCCTCCTTGCCGATTAATCCAACAGATTGCCTATGCCTTACTTTTGAGGTTCAGAACAAAAGTCCAAGCGGGCATAGGTCGAGGTCATCATTATTTTTTGAGGAAAGAGCAATAGTTTTATTGTTTCAGTTACCAGCTGACTATCCGGCTATAGCTTCGTAACGGAATTCTTGGTATCGGGAAAATTTAAATTTTCAATTGCAGGACTCGTCAAACTGCACCCAACTAAGCATCCTTTGATGATCTTGACAGGTGCCTTCAAGCATCATTGCTGCTCCGCGGTAGAAGCAAGAGTCAACATTCTCATGGATTTTCTCAAGAAATTTAGGCAGCCAATTAAAAATATGCGTCTTAAGAAATGTCGCTTGATCCCGCAGAAAATTCATATATTCCGGTGATTCAGGCTTCTCATTTTTTGCTCTTCGGCAAAGATAAGCCAAGTAATCCAGCTCTAGCGCTATATGATCGTCATATAAGTCGCTCTGATTTTCGAGACCGTGGTCTCTATAGATCCGGCGGACTTGTTCATACGCTTCCTGCATGACGAGCCCCTGAGTACTGGTGTAGACCGACTCATAAGGATAAGCTGCTTTCGAGCCTGCAGTTCCGATAAAGGCCGCCGCGTACTCGGCCGCCAAAAGATCAAGCTGATTATCAGGCCCCTCTTGACGAATCGCTTCATCGATCCATCTTGCTCCCTCACTGATAAGAGGATGGTCGCAATAGTCAGAAAGTTCAAGGCCGAGAAGCATCTCTTTCGTATCTTGTGTGATTTCCGATTTGAATAAACGAGAAAGCAAGGTGTAGTTAATTTCGAAATCGAATAACTCCTCGTAACTCGGATAATAAGAGCCTATTATCTTAGAATCATTTAGCTGCATGTCTGGTTCCTAGGAACGGGTCGGGGCCGAAGCTCCGACCCTATGAATTAAGGTTTGAAGAAATGCCACGCGGCCTGGCCGATGTCCAATAGCAAATTCTGCCATACAAATACGGCGATAAAAATCCCTGCCAACCCGACAGTTGCTAAGACCTTCTTTGCTTTTCTCGTAAAGGCGCCCGCTAGCGGAAGCACAACGCCGCAGAGGCCGCATCCGATCCAAAAATTCAGACTCAGACTGCCGGAAAGAATTTCGCGAGCTCCTTCCGACGTTTCCGGGTCCGAAAGAAGATACCCCGTATATGCCGCATAGCCAAGACCGGTAACGCAAGCTGCGGCCGCAGAAGATATTTTTGCTTTAGCTATCTCAGCATCTTCAAATTCGCCTTCCACAAGAAAGCAAAGTGAAGCGGCGCTCCAGTACAAACCGATGAAAGGAAGCATCAGCGTGTAAGAGTTGAGCACGGGACGCCAGCTCATCACCATATTCGCTCCAAGCGCAAAAACCGCAATGAGAGAAAAAAGTGCCGAAATCAAGCTGAAAGCCCGCGTCCTTGTCTGATCCGCTTCGCGATAAAGGCAAATGAGATAAATCAAGCCTGCGACCAGAGCGCCCGTGACGCCAACCATCTCCCAGAAAAGCCATGACTTTGGATTTCCGAAGACTCCCAAAATCATGCTTGGCCTTCCAAGATTCGAGATCGCCGCAAAACCGCCCAGACTTAAGCACACGAACCCGAGTGCTGCGCAGATCTTCAGAGTCCTCTCACTAAAGTCGGAGAACTCTGAAGCGGCCAGGGCAGCGAAAAGACCGGCACCTACACAAAGTAAGGCTGCAAAGATTGATAAAGTCCAGTCGCCGACCATTTCTTCTCCTTATAGCATCTTCGGAGGTTTGTTCATCCATTCACCCGTCTTCTTATGAAGAATATAACGGACGGAAGGATGGTTTCCGGAGTCCGGCATGCTGTGGACGTTCTCTTCGCCGGCGGCGGCAAGTACCTTGGAAACTTCGCTCTCCGGATCGTCTATATCGCCGAAGAAACGAGCGCTTGCACAGCAGGCTTTAACACAGGCTGGCTGCTCGCCCACTTCCTGCAAATGACGGCAGAGAGTGCATTTTTCGACAACCTTATTCTCCGGATTATAGGAACGGGCCCCGTAGGGGCAAGCGGCGATGCACATCTTGCAGCCGATGCATTTTTCCTTATCCACGAGTACTTGGCCGTCTTCGGTTTTGAAGGAAGCTCCGGTAGGACAGACTTTCACGCAAGGTGCGTCGCGGCAATTCTGACAAACGGTTGGCAGGAAATACTGCTTGAGTTCAGGGAATTTTCCGACGGGTCCGATGGAAAGTACTTTGTTGTAGTACACACCGAGCGGAACATTGTTTTCATTCTTACATGCGACTTCACAGGCAAAGCAGCCGATGCAGCGGTCGAGGTCAATTACGAGAGTTTTTTGTGCCATTTTTTATCCTTCGATCTTTGGGGTGTTCTCTGATGGAGCGGGCATCCAGACTTTGAACTGCTCCGGTTTCGTCCATACGCCTTCCGGTCCTTTATCTGCTTTAGAGATTCGAACTTGGTAGCCGCGAAGTGTGTACGTACCTACCATGTCGTTAAACGGAGCCGTGTTCTTAGAGAGAACGTTCACATTGGCTTCTTTCCAGCCGTGAGTGTCAGAGGCAAGTTTTTCCGGGAACCAGAAGCGTTCCATGTAAAGAACGCCCGGGTTGATGCCCTCGGTTAATCTTGCTTTACCCTGAGTCTTACCGCGCTTAGATTCAATCCATGTCCAGTCGCCTTGCTTAATGCCGTACTTGGCAGCAGTCTCCGGATTAATCCAAACTTCGGGAACCGGATAGATTTCACGCAGATAAGGAATGTTTCTGAGAGTGCTGTGGTGGAACATAGGCAAACGTCCATTGGTCATCACAAGCGGGTACTCTTTGGCAATTTCTCTGTTCGGACTTTCGTAAGGTTCCATGTAGTAAGGCAGCGGATCGTAGTCTTTTTCTACCGGATCAAGTTTTTGCAGAGCATAAGGAGCACCGGTGCGTCCCATTGTGATGAAGCGGTCGGTATACAGTTCCAATTTCTTTGAAGCTGTACCGAAGCCAACCGGGAGACCCGTCTTCGGATTGCTCTTCTTATAGACGTAGTAGCTGTTCCATTTGTCATACGGCATTGCTTCGATAAAGCCTTTTTTCTTCAACTCAGCAAACGTAATATTGAGCGGCTTGAGTTTCAGATCCAAAATTTCATCCATAGAATCCCACTGCGGAAGATCTGCACCCATAAATTCCGGGTCAAAGGACTTACGGCATACTTCGTGACCTAATTCACCGCAGCGCTTGAGAATTTTTGACCAAATAACTGTTTCGTGGCGTGTTTCCCAAGTATGCACGACAGCCTGACGAGCCCAAACCGTATTGAGAGACTCAGCAAGGAAATCGGTTTCGAGCCATTCTGTTGTAGGCAGAAGCATGTCCGCATACATAGAGAAGGATGTCGGGTAGTTAAACATATGGACGATGAAATCCACGTGTTTAGTGGCTTCAGCCCAAGAACCTGCATCGCCGACGACTCCGAGCTTATTGCCGGAGCGCTCGAGCCATACTTTGATTGGGTATGGCTTACCGGTCATGATCGCTTCCTGGATTCGGCTTGGCTGAGCTGCGTCCCAAGACAGAAGTCCTTTGAACTCTACGCCGCCGAGGCGCTTAGCAAGCTGACCCGGAGGCAGCAGGCGTTCACAGCGGGATACCAGGCTGTTCTTAGGCGGCACGGCCAATGGATTTCTGTTCATCAGCGTTCCGGGCTTTTCCACATATCCCATCAAGGCATTGAGGATGACGGCACCCATAGCAGCCTGTACGGAGTTCGGATTCTGGTCGGTTGCTACACCCAAGGAGATTCCTCCCGGGCCTTCAGCGTAGATCTTGATCGCTTCTTCGATTTTTTCAGGTTTCAGCCAGCAGGTCTCTCCGGCTTTTTCAAGTGTCCAAGGTTCGGCTCTTTCTTTGAGCAAGCGGAAACCGGTCTTGTAAGTTTTCCCGTTGTGAGTGAATTCGCCGTCAAGAACCGGATCAAGATTGTCGTTCCATGGGTAAGGAAGCGGCTGAGGCTGGTTAGTTTTTGCATCCCAAACCACAAAATCTTCTTTTTTACCGTCTTTGAAGAGCTCATTGGCCTTGACTGTCATCTTAGTCTTTGTGTCGACCAGATAAGGCAAGTTTGTCCATTTAAGCACAAAATCTTTGTCAAAGAGATTGTGAGCAATGATGTAGCGTATCCAAGCAAGCTGAAGAGCCACGTCGGTACCGGGACGTACCGGAAGCCAAACATCGGCCTTGGCTGCGCTCGGCGCAAATCTCGGGTCGACCGAGACGGTTTTAACACCTTTTGCACGAAGGTTAGCAAGGGCATGACCGCCGCCGGCCGGACAGCTGTAGGAGACGTCAGTTCCCCACAGAACGATGTTTTTCATCGGAGTGTTTTTGTTGTAGATTTCCAGAGCGCATTCGTCAGCGATGGATGTAGAAGGTCCGCCGTACATCATGCCGAAGGCCAATGTTCTAGGGAGGAAGCACTGTGCGCATCCCGGTTCATACCAGTTAGGCGTACCGAAAATATTGCAGAATCTGGCAATCATTCTAAAGTGCGGGTTTCCGCCGCCTCCGGTGGAGGCCATTACCGATTCAGCACCGTACTTTTCTCTGGCTTCCATCATTTTGTGAGCAATGATATCAATTGCCTCATCCCAGCTGATGCGTTTCCATTTATTCTCTCCGCGTTCTCCGACTCGAATCATCGGATACTTGTTGCGGTCTGGATGATAAAGAGCATTGATGCCGGAGAGACCTTTGGCGCAGAGTGTTCCGTCGGTCATTGGATAATTCGGATCTCCCTCGATTTTAATGACACGGCCGTTGCGGACGTGAGCACGGACACCGCAATTATGAATGCAGGCACGGCAGGTAGTAGTGATGATCTGAGTATCGTCTTTTTGAGAGTCCGCTGGTTTCTGCGCAGTTGAAGTTCCGGCAGAAAAAGCCGGAGAAAACGGCGAAGCTGCTGTTGCGCCGGCAACGGCGGCTGCCTTGACGAAACTTCTGCGGCTAATTTGGGATAGTTTCATAAAGTTACTCCAAGGATTAAGAGTTTGGGGGAAAGAAAAATTGGGACAAATTCCTCCCCTTCGGATGTTCTTCAGCCATCCGATGAGAACGAGATAAACAAAACTGTGGGCCCGGAAGTGGCCTTTAAACTGCAGCCCTAATCTTTAGGACTAAGTGGTATTTGAGTGACGTTTTTCATGATGGGGGAGCTATTAGTTATTGGGGATAATTCAATTTTATTTTTCTTCTTCATTTGTTAATAGAGCATTTTTGTCTGTCACTCTTCAAAAATAACAATATCCCAATAATTCAACAAGTTATTGAAAAATTTGATAAGCATCACGGGATGAATGTATTGATCAGAACGATTTTTGTATATAGGATCAACATAAAATCTACCCCCTCAAGATCTCGTATGAAGCAAAAAGATAACTTGCTTGCCTGGCGTGCTCTCACAGTCACTGTAGAGACAGGCAACATCACTCAAACAGCGTTGCTTCTTGATTTGGACAGCGCCAAGGTGTCCAGGCTTATTGCCGGATTAGAAAAAGACGTTGGTTTTGAACTTCTTGTTAAGAACAAACGGCCGTTTATTCCCACGGATAGATGTCGACAGATTCTTCCGATGGTCATACCTTTGTTAGACGGATTCAGCAAACTTGATGAGTTTTGCGAAGGTACTTCTCATAAGATTTTGATTCGGTTTTCTGCTCCGGTCGAGATGACTCAGCAATTCTATTCTCAGGAATTGATGCAGTATTCTCGGCTCAATCCTCGCGTTCAGTTTTCCATGCTTCCGGAAATGACAGTTCGGGATCTATTAAACGGAGATACCGATATTGCCGTCGTGAACCACTCACCGGCAGATCAATCGGAAATCGTTGCTCGTCATGTGGTTTCAAACTCGACACCCATTTTTGCTTCCCCGCAATACTTGGAAGCGCATGGAGTTCCTCGAACACCTGAAGATTTGTCCCAGCATGTTGGTCTCTTACAGGTGATGCCCAATAGTGCGCCGACGATGCTTCTGTATCGTGACAGTGTCCCAAGCAACATTATTCATTGGCGCGAAATTTATTTAAGTCACGATCAATTTCTTATTAGAAACATGGTGCTGAACCACCAAGGCATTACGCCGGACTTGTATCTCGGCCACGTCGTTCAAGAGCTCAAGGAAGGCAAAATAGTTCCTATTCTTCCCGGCTGGGAGCGCCAGAACTGGAATATGCACATTCTTGCGCGCCGTGATCGATACCTATCTGATCCCACAATAAGAGATTTTGTAAACTGGTTTTCTCAGGTAGAAAACAGAGGATGCATCGAGCGAATTATGGCGGCTAGAAGTGCAATTGAGGAGGCACGAGCCAAAGGTCTCGTTCCAAATTTCGAGTAAAGCCGATTAGCTCTCGCTGCGGTCTGCGAGAGCTTTCGATGCATTACCTCGTCCTACTCGGCGTTTTCAGTGGCGATCCCACCGAACTCAATGCCTACCACATAGGCAACCGCAAAATTATCAAGCGGCATATCCGGAACAACAAAGCGGAATTGGTTTTTGCTTCCGGCTTGAATAACTTTGGTTTCTCGCGTCAGCAAATAAGCGTTCTTGTAGGCGTCAGGATTGCCTTCGGCATCCTTGCCGAATACGTGAATCGTGAAGTGAGCATTCGTATAGGTAATGCTCTGTGGATTGACAACCGTTAGAACAAATTCCGAACCGTTGCCGTTCTTGACAGGCTGATCGATGCCCAAAAGAAAAACTGCTCCGGAAGTAGATACCGGAGAAAGTTTAGGATCTGCCGGCATCAAAGGAATGGAAGATGTGGGAACGATGCTCTCAAGATAGTTCACTCGTTTTTGGAGCATCAGCACAGCTTCCTTCAAATCTTCAACCTGCTGCTTCAGTGTAGGCACTTGACTTTTTGCTGTTTGGGCCAAGACTCCCGTAGAACAAAACAAAACGGCAGAGGCTGCGGCGGCTGCGATTAATAGTTTTTTCATGCTTCGATCTCCAAAATGATGGTGATTAAGCTTATCAACTCGGCCGACAGCCTCCATGAGTTCATCCTTATTTGAGCAGTAAGCGTGTAAAACTTTTTGACGACTGAATTAAAAACCGGTGCTTCTTTTCGTTACGTCACGAAAAAAACACCGGTCCGTTGCAAAACTACTTGATTACTTCAAGTATTCAGCAAAGTCTTTGTCGAGTTTGGCCAAAGCATCGTTAATTTTTTGCTTCTGCTCTTGAGTCCATTTCTCTTGGTCCTGAATGGAAGCCTGCATGATATCAAGCTGCTTTCTCATCTCGGCCGGTTGCGGACCTCCGGAGGTCTTCCGGTTCTTAATAATTTCAATCGGATTCAAAGTAGCTTTGAACTGTTCTTCAGACATCGGCAGATTAGGATTGCCGGTTGGGTATTCGGATTTAATCACTTCGCTGTAGATTCTCTTTGCTTCTTCATATGGGAAATCTAACGGCTTGATGTCATGAGCTCGTGCATATCCGACGACCTGGCTTGCAAAATGATGGCCCACACGGAATGGCAGCTTGTATTCTCTCATCAAAACGTCAGCAACTTCCTGAGAAGCTGTCCAGTCAAGATTGAGTTCCTCCAAGGCACGCTTTGGATTGATTCTTAACGCTGTTAAGCATTTGCCAAAGCTTTTCAGCATAGCCAGCGTCTGTTCCATCGTCGGCCAGTAAGAAGCTCCTTTTGGATCACTAAATCCTGGAGCGATATTGTGTGCACGAATCAACATTGTCTGAGCATCGCCGAATACTGTGCTTGCTGCTTTTCTAGTGTTGATCAATAGTCCCGGGTTTCGTTTCTGCGGCATCGCAGAAGAAACGTAAGTATTGTCGCCGCCTTCTTGGAGAATAATCCATGGACGCGGTTGAGCGTATTGCGTCATTACGTCTTGGATGAAGGTTCCGACATGCAAAGCGATTCCTGTAACAACATTGGAGATTTCGATCAATTCATCAATCGGCTTTGTCTGAGCGGCATCGTACGC
Source organism: uncultured Sutterella sp. (assembly GCA_900542195.1). Classification (GTDB taxonomy): domain Bacteria; phylum Pseudomonadota; class Gammaproteobacteria; order Burkholderiales; family Burkholderiaceae_F; genus Turicimonas. Next base: position 27,194 of record UQNA01000012.1, read on the forward strand.
ATTTAATACCGGTGCTTTAAATCCCAGATAATCCGACATGCGCTGACGATTCAGCGGCCAGCTGGTTCCATTAAGAACTGTTGTTCCCATCGGAGAATAGTTAATTCGTTCGTAGCATTCTTTCAGCTTCTGCTGATCACGTTCAAAGGAAGCAAGGTAACCGAAAAGATAGTGCGCATAACTATTGGGCTGAGCTGCAACACCGTTGGTGTAATTCGGAACGACTGTGTCGATATTCTTCTCTGCGATGTTCTGCAGGAGCTGCATTGTCTTAGCCAGAGCCTCGGAGATGGAGAGAATGTAGTCTCTGAGAATCATTGTGTTATATGAGGCATGCATATCCTGGCTGGAGCGGCCGATGTGAAGCATCGTGGCATCCATTCCGACTTTCTTAATCAACTCCGGTTCATAAGCGATCACTTTGTTCGGTCGTTTGGCGCCGGGTTTTGAAGCATCAGCTGCAACTTCTGAAATTCCTTTCGCTATCCTTTTTGCCAAATCCTTATCTAACAAATTCTCATCAGCGTTAATAACTACGGAAGCCTTATTCATCTCCGTGAGCCAATAAAATTGGTCGCGCTGCGGAGCAGCTTCGGACACGGAGACCAGTGACAGTGCAGCGGCCAAAGCAGTTATTGAGAAAGTCTTTAATTTGTTCATAGTTTCTCCTTGTGATATTTGATTTGAAGTAATTCAGGCCTTTCTTTTGTACTTAATCTGCCTGACATAAGAACCGAGCCCAGAACTTTCTGTTCTGAGTCTATCTCAGAAGTTTCTTGCCTTAGAAAAAAATTATTTACCCACGGATTTTGCACAAATAGGAAATTGCAGGAAAAGAATCCACCTAACACGATCAAGAAAGGACAGAGTTTCTCAACCACTATCCTTTTCCAAAAATATAAAAAAGCTCTCGGCCTATTCCTTGAGACTGTGCTCCAGCAACGCTCTTTCCGTCATCAAAAACACAGTCATCGTAGAAGCGATGTTTTGCAGATCTTCGTTGTCTGTAGATTCACGAATCTGTTTTGCAATGGCTTTGCCAACCGGAAGAAGATGACCCTCAACCAGTTCTAAAAGATCTTTTCCGTCTTTGCCTTGCATGACCAAAACTGTGGCAAAAGCCATTTCCATCGAAAGAGAATCCGCTTCCATTTCTTTTTCAGGCCTAGGCTGGAAATTATGCTTTCCATAAAGCTCTTTGATATCTCTCCAGGCTCCTTGGCAAAGAATGCCCTCTTCACTTCTGTAAACGGATTCAGACAAAGGAATGGTTCTGGAACCGACGCCGTAAAACAGCTTTGCATATTCCGCTTCCAGCTTATTTCCTTCCTGAGGAGGTTCTGAAAGCGTGTCCGCCGTCACATTAGACCCGCTTAAAAAAGCATTTTCCCCGCGGACAAAAGCTTCTACCATCGGAAAAACATCCAGCAAAGGCTGAACTCTTTTATCTCCGAAAAAGTGACTGAAGAATTCGTAGCAACCGAGCCGGCTTCCTTTGTATTCCTCCAGAAATTCTTTTGCGCTCTGCGTCATAGATTTCCTTTCTCTAAAAAGTCCCCGCCTAATTACTTAAGCGGGGACAAAAATGTTTATCTAATTTTTGAACAACTTACTGGTTATCTAACTTTATCAGCTAGAGCAGCGATATCGCAATGGCTGGCGATGTAACGAACCTTCGGTTGTGTACCGGCTTTTTCGTTCATTGCAACAGACTTAGCAACGAGTGCCTTCTGATCTTCAGTTAAGTTGTCATAGTCGACAAACATCAATGCATTTACTGCACAGGCTTCTACGCATTTCGGAGGCAAGCCTTTAGAAGTTCTCTGCGGACAGAGTGTGCATCTTTCTGCTTTGCCCGGAGTCCTCTTTTGATGATCCAGCAGCGGAACAATGACCAACTCATCCTTGTCGTAATAAGAAGTCTTTCCGCTGGTATTAAACTGCGGAGCGCCATACGGACAAGCAGCCAAGCAAGCCTTGCATCCGACGCATTTACTCTGATCGACAAGGACTTCACCGTTGGGTCCTTTATAGATAGCCTTGACCGGGCAAACCGGCAAGCAGGCCGGATTATCGCAGTGCTGGCAGCTTACACGGTAGTAGTTAATAATGTTTTCTTTGACGTTTTCGTTGCGGTGAATTTGATTCCATTGAATGTTCGGCGCAACTTTATTTTCCTGTTTGCAGGCGATAAAGCAAGCCTGACATCCAATGCAGTTGTCAACATTGACGAGTATTCCATATCTGCTCATGATCAGGCCTCCTTAGTAATTTCAACACAGGTTTCAAAGTACGGGGCATAGCCGGACAGCTTGTCGAATGTACGAGGAATAAGAACTTGGGAGTTCTGGTTTCCTCTCCATCCGTACTGCATGCCTACCAATCCCGGAGGAACGATAATGGAGACTCTGGCTTTGCCGTGACATTCGCCGTTCTGATTCTTAAGAACAATCTTGTCTCCTTCCTTAATACCTCTGGCTGCCGCGTCTTTCGGATTGATATCGATAGTGGACATCGGTTCGATTTCCAAAGAGTAAGGAGAGTCGGAGCGTACTTTGGAGTGTGTAATGTAGGGAGCGCGTGTACCGTTGATCACCTTCAGCGGATACTGAGCGGTCGGCTGCATCGGCTGCTGATATTCCGGATAAGTTCCTAAGTTGAATTTCTTGGTGATTTCAGAAACTAACTCAATCTTGCCGGACGGTGTTTCAAAGCCTGGCTGACCGTCATGTCTCAAGAGACCTTTTTCGTACTTCAACGGTTCTTGTTTCTGTGCTTTGACAACAGTCATGTTAGGCAGATTCTTCTGAGCTTCTGCATACGTTGTTCCCCACTTCTGAAGAATGGAGTCGCAGGCTTTAACGGGATCGCCGTCAAAGAAGTCTTTCGGATCGGCAACAAGCGCACCGATCTGGAATGCGATCCACCAGTCTTCTTTTGCTTCGCCCAATGGTTTGACCGGTTTTCTGACTGCTACTTTATTTCCGAACGTTGCAAACGGAGCATAACGTTCATAGTTCATAGCTGCCGGAAGAATCAAGTCAAGATTCTTATGAGAAATATCGCGGTAGAAGTAGTCGGTTGCGAATGCAAAGTCCATATTCTTGATAGCTTCGGCATACACGTCCGGCTGCGGCCAAATCATGACGTTGAAGCCGAATCCGCAGAAGGCTTTAAGCTTGCCTTCTTTGACCCATTCAGGAAGTTTATTCGGATTAAATTGGACCTGTGTGTAGTTCCAAACCGGCACAAAGTCCTTATCTAAACGATCCTTCTTATGGGATTGGAACCACTTGTAGTCCACAAACTCTTTGGTAAGACCATTGTCATGGCAGATATATCCTTCCGGACCGACTCCGAATAATGCACCGCCGGGAATATCTACGTAGCCGAGAATAACGGGAACACACAACCAGGCGCGGGTATTATTTACACCGTTTGTAGAGTGAGACAATGACTGAGAAGTCAAAGCAAAGCTACCTGGACCTTGAGCGTAAGCATGAGCAGCTTCTACAACAAGATTTGCCGGTACGCCGGTCAACTCTTCAGTCTTTTCCGGGGTAAATTGCTTGCAGTAGTTGCGGTACTCTTCTACTCCATGAACCCATTTGTCGCAGAATTCTTTGTTGTATAAACCTTCCTCAAACAGCACGCGGCAAACGCCGGCAGCTAAGGCAGCGTCCGTTCCTTGGCGAGGCTGAAGATGAACATCGGCAAGTTCAGCTGTCTTTGTGCGGCGGACATCGACAACGACGATCTTTACACCGCGTTTTTTAGCGGCTCTTACGCCATTTAACCAACCATGAGGTTTTGACCATGCGCCGTTGGTAGCAATTACCAAATAGCTCTTAGTTTTCGGGCCGCAGCCACCGCCGGCATATTCCACACCGAAGGTTAATTCTTCAGCAAGCATGGAGCCTTTACGGCAAGCCACGGAGGATTCAGTAGCATAGTGCCAAGAACCAAAATGACGGGCCAGACGCATAACCGCGGGACGAGGCTCCTTAGGGTCACCGCAGAAGAAAAGAACGGATTCGGGGCCATATTTTTCACGGACCGTCTTCAAATTGGCGGCAATCATAGCCAAAGCTTCTTCCCAAGAGCATCTGACAAACCCAGGATCGTCACTGCCTTTCGGATTTGTTCTCTTCATTGGATAAAGAAGGCGATTCGGGTTATAGAGTCTCTGCAGAGTTGCCAGAGCCTTGTTGCAGAGAAGTTTCTGCTGGTGTTCTTTCCAATTACCGACAGACACAATGGTATTGCCTTGTTTTTGGAATTTAATACCGCACATCGGCATTTGGTTGCAGTTATCACAGATGGTAAAGCCGGTTTCTTCAGCTTCCTGTGCCTTAGCGGCTCCTGTGATAAACATCGAGGCAGCGCTAGGTACTGCTGCTGCAATTGGGATAGTTTTGAATAAGCCGCGACGGCTCAAAGTTACATTGAGGTTTGTCATTAATTATCTCCTCCGAGAGAAGGAAGTTATAGTGGGGTGCTATCACTCTAATATTTTCCCAAAGCCTCAATTAGACGAGTGTACTTTTCTTGGTTAACCCTAGATTTCTCATCCCAATTACCTAGGAAATTATTCCTAGGGTTATCTCTCAAGGCAAAAATATCCTATTGATTTATATGCCAATAATTTGGTCAAAAAATCTGGAATATTCGTTATTTACTTAATCGTTGTTCTTCAAGATCTCCAGAGCCGGGCGCCTTACCGGAATGCGCCTTATCGATCTATCTATCCGGAACTTTTAAGGCGTGTCTTCTAAAAAAACGAATACAACCAACAGCGCTTTTCCGGCTATTACCAACAAGTTATCAGCGTTCAATGTGCATTAGTTCTGCTCTTCTTCAAACAGAATTTGTTCGGCTAATGTCCGAGGGTAGTTGTAGGAATCGGCTTCGTCCATGCAGCCTCTAATCCACAGATAAAACGGCTCCAGCAGCTCAGGATTCACCAAAACAAATTCTCCGTCACGTTTCCAGTTCTTCTCACGAATCCATTTATGGAGGACTTTGTCCAGCCATACAGAAGAACAATTTGTCACCAGAACCTGATACTTCCTAGTCAATGGCACCGGCATACGAATCATTTTTCTGCCTTCATTGTCATAAACCATAGTTCCGTAATTCAGGGCCCATGTCGAAGTCAATGCTTTGAGCTTGTCTTCGGTACTCAATAGAGACAAACAGCAAAAACCGACACGATCGGAGAGGCTTGCAAGTTCAAACTGGACTTGGAGCAACTCGTTAATGATTCGATCCTGTTTGGCGACTCCTGTCAAAATACTTTGCGGAACACAGACAACCTCCGCCTTTGTCACTGCAAAGTAATGTCCGGCAGCAGGACGGCCGGAAAAGAAATTCAGATTGCCGGCAGCAATATGGCCGGGGGTTGATAAAGCAATGGCCTGGGTCTCGCCGCTAGTAGAACCAATTGCCCGACCGGTCACACCTTTTGTCACTAAAACTACGTGATCAACCTTCTCTTTTGAGGAAAAAATTTTCTCGCCTTCTCTCAATGTTCTGGCGATTCCCAACTTCATAAAGAGCTTTTCGAGAAGGGGATGCAAACGATGGTGAATCCATGGCATAACCGGCACTTTGGAATAAATCGCATCCGCAGAATTTGTGTTGTTCTTCCCTTGAACGATTGATGCATACCAGCTTTGACTAAACTTTGCCATGAGACCTTAGGTAGTTATTGTTTTAGATATTTTGTTGAATTTTGTTATAACTTCGGATAATAAGCAATACAAGATTATTCCAAAACAAAAGAGGCTTGACAAAACTATCAAACCTCTCAGCTTTTACAACGTCTTATTAGAGGTTGCCTCCCGGTGCGGTCGTCTTAACGCCGCCTTCTTTTGGCTCTCCTAACTTCGCTTTGAAAAACTCTACTACGGCATTAATGACATTTGGTTGATACCAGCTGATATCACCGTGCTTGGCATTCTTCATCAAAATGTATTGAGCATCGACGTTCTTTTGCTTCAAAGCTTCATACATCTGTTTGCTCTGTACGGGGCTAACCAAAGGATCCTCTGCGCCATGCATCAGAAGGAAAGGAGGTTCGGTTCCGTCAACATGGCCAATAGGACTCGCGTCTAATGCTTTCTCAGGAGTTTCAAGAACAGATGCTCCGGCAAAATCTCTAAATGCCGGGCCATTAACTAAAAGAGCTTCTGTGACTGCAGCGGAGTCGTGTACTTTGCGAATGTTTTCCGGATGACCTTCACCAATATTTCTTAAGTCAGAAATACCGTAAATGGACACAACTGCCTGAACATCTGAATTTTGATTCAGATAATCGCCCGCATCCCACTTCTTTTCGCCATTGGTAGCACCTACCATCTGAGAAACATAACCGCCGGCAGAGTCTCCGAGAACGCCGATTCTTTCCGGATCAATGCCGAATTCTTTAGCATGTTCTCTTAAAAATCTAACGGCTGCTTTACCATCTTGCAGGAGTGCCGGGAATTTATTCGGAACGGTACGATATTCACAAGCAGCTACGACAAAACCAGCCTTTGCCAAAGCCATCCGCATTTCTGTGTACTTTTCATAATCGGCGGAAGTAAAGCCGCCTCCGGGAAAGTAAATGATGGCAGGTTTGAGCTTGTTGTCACGAGGAATCAACACCGTCATGCGCAGTGCCCGATTATGTCTTAGGCCTTTAATCTGAGAGTAAATAATTCCACCGATAGTATCTATCTGACCGTTTTCTATTTTAGGAGAGATGACAGTGGCACCTTTTGAATATCCGAGTAAGTGAGTGTCATCCGCCATGGCACCGGAAGAAGACAAGACGGAAAGAGAAAGAAGAGCCGCTGCCATGGATATCTTAAAAATTGTTTTCATATTGCCTCCCAAAGTGATTAGGAAATTATCATCGATATCCGTAGAGGCAACAACCAAACCATTTAGGTAGTTGAGATAGAGATTCCTCTATCAAAAATCATGGGTAGGATTGAAATTATGCTGAAACTCGCGAAGTTTTCTCCCCTCACGTTTAGTCGGACGACCTTTGTGGTCAGCTCCGGGGACCGGTATTAATGCCGCAGCTTCTTTAATCTGTTCCCGTTTAAATTTACTTTCTTCCGTCTCCTCGTAAAGAGTTGCCGCAACAGGAGCCGGTCCCCTTTTCCCGGAAAGGGCTTTAACAATCACTATAAAGCGCTCAGAGCCTCGAAATATTTCCAGCTCATCTCCTACTCTGACCTCTTTACTCGCCTTAGCACGGGCCTTATTGACCTTTACACGGCCCAATTCAATATTGTCTTGAGAAAGAGTTCTGGTTTTGAAAAATCTTGCAGCCCAAAGCCATTTATCTAAACGGATGGAATCGAGTTCTGTTTCAGCCTTGTTTCCCATAAGTACCTCCCAAAACAAAAGTCCGCAATTTGCGGACTCTTGTAAATATTATCGAAACTAAAAATTATTCAGCTTTAGCTTCTTCTTTTGCTTCAGCAGCTGGCTTGTTATCCGTAGTCTTCTGAACCAATTCTACATAAGCCATCGGAGCATTGTCGCCTACACGGTAACCCATCTTAAGGATACGAGTGTAACCGCCGTTTCTTTCTTTGAACATCGGTCCGATTTCGTTGAAGAGTTTGACAACCATTTCGCGATCACGGAGTCTGTTGAAAGCCAAACGTCTGTTGGCAACTGTCGGTTCCTTAGCAAGAGTGATCATCGGTTCTACAACGCGACGAAGTTCTTTTGCTTTCGGCAATGTTGTCTTGATGGCTTCATGACGAAGAAGGGAGTTCATCATGTTGCGGAGCATTGCCAAACGGTGTGCAGATGTGCGGTTTAATTTACGGAGACCAAGTTTATGACGCATTTTATAAATTCCTTAAAAAGTCTTTGTTAGGGTGCCTATTAGGCATCTCCCGTCTCTTCTATCCCTACCGGGCGGGCGGGTTTGAAAGCCGTGATTGTACACAGCTTTCTGATTTAAAACAATAAATACGACAAGTACTACAAAAAATTAGTAATCAAGTCCTACTGGTGGCCAGTTGTCTAACTTCATACCTAAAGTCAGACCGTGAGTTCCGAGAACTTCCTTGATCTCGTTAAGAGATTTTCTGCCTAAGTTAGGTGTCTTAAGAAGTTCATTTTCGGTTCTCTGAATAAGGTCGCCGATGTAGTAAATGTTTTCTGCCTTCAGGCAGTTGGCAGAACGAACAGTCAATTCAAGATCATCAACCGGACGGCGGAGGATCGGATCAACTGGAGGCTGTGGTTTAACAACCGGAATTTCCTGCTGCTGCGGAATGACAGGCTGAGTCTGAACCGGAACAACTGGTTCAATGCCGATAGTGGCAATTCCGCCGAAGACGGAAAGCTGATCCTGAAGAATATGGGCAGCCTGACGGACTGCTTCTTCCGGAAGGATGGCGCCGTTTGTATCAACGGAAAGAACAAGTTTGTCCAAGTCTGTACGTTGTTCAACACGGGCGTTTTCAACTTTGTAAGCGACACGAAGAACAGGAGAGAAAGAAGCGTCCATGATGATCTTGCCGATAGTGGCTTTGCTGTAATCATCCTTGAGGGCTCTCATATCACCTGGCTGGTAGCCTCTGCCCTTTTCTACCTTGATCTGCATGTCAAGCTTGCCGCCGGAAAGATTGGCAATGACATGGTCAGGATTCAAAATCTGGCAGTCGTGCGGCAAATCGAAGTCAGCGGCTGTGACCGGGCCTGTGCCTTCTTTACGCAATGTAACGGTAACTTCGTCTCTGTTTTCGAGTTTGAAGATAACGCCCTTAACGTTAAGGAGAATGTCCACAACGTCTTCTTTAACACCGTCGATCTGGCTGTATTCGTGTACAACACCGGCGATCTGTGCTTCAGTTGGAGCATAACCAATCATGGAGCTCAAAAGAACTCTGCGGAGAGCATTTCCAAGAGTATGAGCGTAACCGGTTTCAAACGGTTCCATGGTTACAGTTGCGGAATATGGATTGCCTTCAGCTGTTTCAACTTCAATGCTGCGTGGCTTTAAAAGATTGTTAACCGACATTGAATATCCTTTTTACAATACCCTCGGCTCGTTACACCGATAAGGCTGCTAGGAAAAACGGGGCTTTAAAAACGAGTTTACGATCCGAGCCCCAAAGACCGGATCGTAGACATTGTATCAAGCGGCGCACTACACCGCTGTGACATAAATTAGCGAGAGTAAAACTCAACAATCAGAGATTCGTTGACGTCGTGAGCGATTTCGTCACGAGCTGGTACGTTCTTGAATGTACCTTCCAATTTCTTGGAATCAACTGCAACCCAATCAGGGAAACCGTTAGATTCAGCCATCTTAACGCTTTCGTTGATACGGGTTTGGTTTTTGGCTTTTTCGCGAATAGCGATAACATCGCCGGCACGAACTTGGTAGGAAGGAATGTTTACTTTCTTACCGTTGACTGTAACAGCGCAGTGGCTAACCAACTGGCGAGCTTCTGCACGGGTGCAGCCGAAGCCCATTCTGTAGACGACGTTGTCTAAACGGCACTCTAACAAACCGAGTAACTGTTCGCCAACGTTGCCGCGCATAGAATTGGCTTTTTCGAAATAAAGTCTGAACTGACGTTCGAGAACGCCGTACATACGTTTAACTTTTTGCTTTTCACGAAGCTGCTGACCATAGTCAGACAATCTGGCACCGGAAGTGCGGCCATGCTGACCAGGAGCTTCTTCGGATTTGCATTTTGAACTGAAAGAACGTCTTGCGCTCTTCAAGTTCAAGTCGCAGCCTTCACGGCGTGCGAGCTTTTCTTTAGGTCCGGTATAACGAGCCATTTGTTTCTCTTATCCTGTGTGTTCCACATTCAGTCCATCAGATTAGAACTGATAAACGCGGGAATTTGTTAAATTAAACACGACGACGCTTAGATGGGCGAACACCGTTGTGAGGAACTGGTGTAACGTCCTGAATCGAAGTGACGCGAATGCCGAGTGCATTCAATGCACGGACGCTGGATTCACGGCCAGGTCCTGGTCCGGTAATACGGACTTCAACATTCTTTAAACCGTATTCAAGAGCATGACGTCCGGCTTGTTCTGCAGCAACCTGTGCAGCGAACGGAGTGGACTTTCTAGAACCCTTGAAACCCTGAGCGCCGGAGCTGGATGCAGCAATTGCATTACCCTGACGGTCAGTAATTGTGATAATAGTGTTGTTAAAGGAAGCGTGAACGTGAGCGATGCCCTCGTTAACAACTTTCTTAACTTTTCTACGTGCGCGCTGAGCAGCGATCTGCTGAGCGTTTGGAATCTTACCTGCCATAGTCGTCTATACCTTACTTTTTGAGCGCTACACCAGCTTTCTTCGGACCTTTACGGGTACGAGCATTGGTGCGTGTTCTCTGTCCGCGAACAGGTAAACCACGACGATGACGCATTCCTCTGTAAGTTCCTAAGTCGATAAGGCGCTTAATTGATAACTGAACTTCACGACGAAGGTCACCTTCAACTGTGAACTGGCCGATTGCATCACGAATCTTTTCCAGTTCAGCGTCTGTAAGGTCTTTTACCTTCTTAGATGTTTCTACACCAACCGATTCCAAAATTTGGCGTGCACGTGGACGACCGATACCGTAGATAGCGGTCAAACCGATTTCAGCATGCTGATTCGGTGGAATGTTAATACCGGCGATACGAGCCATTTATTTAACCTCTTTAGCCTTGGCGCTGTTTATGACGTGGATCGGAGCAAATTACGCGAACCACACCTTTGCGCTTAATAATCTTGCACTTACGGCACATTTTTTTGACCGAAGCGTTTACTTTCATATTAATCTCCAAATGTGTGTTGACTTCTCGCAAAATCAACAAGTTAAAACTTGTCTAAATGTAGTGCATAGAGACAAGTTAAGCGTAAGGTGCGTGATTTTATCAAAAATCACGCACTCTTGCGCAAATTTATGGTTACTTTCCTTTAACGGGGAAGAGAACCTGGACCGAAACCCTTGAAGTTTGTCTTCTTAAGTAACGATTCATATTGATGGCTCATGAGATAAGCCTGAACCTGACTCATAAAGTCCATGGTGACTACCACGACGATCAATAAGGATGTACCGCCGAAGTAGAAAGGAACGTTAAAGCGTAAGTTCAAGAACTCAGGAACCAAACATACAAACACCAGATAGAACGCGCCTGCTAATGTCAAGCGAAGGAGAACTTTATCAATGTAGCGTGATGTCTGTTCACCCGGGCGGATACCTGGAACGAATGCGCCGCTCTTCTTAAGATTCTCTGCTGTTTCTTTCGGATTGAAAACCAATGCCGTATAGAAGTAAGCAAAGAAAATAATCAAAGCTGCGTAAAGCAATGTATATAACGGTTGGCCGGGAGATAAAGAAGCAGCCAAGTCGCGAATCCAACGAGTGGAATCTCCGCTTGTAAACCATCCGGCTAAAGTAGCCGGGAAGAGAATCAAGGAAGATGCGAAGATAGGAGGAATAACGTTAGCCATATTTATCTTCAAAGGAAGATAAGAACTCTGACCGCCGTAAACCTTGTTGCCAATCTGACGCTTAGCGTAATTGACTGTGATTCTGCGTTGTCCTCTCTCAACAAACACAACGAAAGCGGTAACCAAAATCACAATAGCGATAATGAAGATCATTGACAGCGGGCTGATTGCTCCTGTGGAAACCAACTGGAACAAGCTGCTGACGGCTGCCGGAAGACCTGCAACGATACCGGCAAAGATGATGATGGAAATACCGTTTCCAATACCTCTCTCTGTAATTTGTTCGCCAAGCCACATTAAGAACATGGTGCCAGTAACGAGAGAAATTACACAGACACAGCGGAAGAACATGCCCGGGTCAATAACTAATCCGGGCTGTGTTTCCAATGCGACTGCGATACCCAATGCCTGGAATGCACCAAGCAATAAGGTACCGTATCGAGTGTATTGAGTGATTTTCCTGCGTCCGGATTCACCTTCTTTTCTTAAGGATTCAAGGGATGGAAGCACATAAGAGAGCATTTGCATAATGATGGATGCCGAGATGTACGGCATGATACCAAGTGCAAAGATGGAGAACCTGGACAAGGCGCCACCGGAGAACATGTTGAACAGTCCTAAGATGCCGCCTTGCTGCTGATTAAACAGCTCGCGCAGAGTAACTGGATCGATTCCCGGAACCGGAATATGCGTGCCGATACGAAATACGACGAGAGCAAGAAGAAGGAATATCAATCGACGATATAAATCGCCGTACTTGCTGCTGGCTTTCGCCGGAGTATTTTTGGCCACGTTGACGGTTCCTTATGAATTGATTACTTGCTCTTTTCTTCTACAACGACGCTGCCGCCGGCTGCTTCGATAGCAGCTTTAGCACCTTTAGTGACAGACATTCCGCGAACAACTACCTTGCGGGTAATTTCACCGGAGAGAATGACACGTGCGTCCTTGGAGTCAGCTTTGATAACGTTGGCGTTGATGAGATCGCCAAGATTGACTTCATCAAGACCAAGTTTTTCTAAGTCAGACAAACGAACTTCTGCAACATTAGCGTGTGTCCAAGATGTGAAACCACGCTTTGGAAGACGACGATGCAATGGCATCTGACCGCCTTCGAAACCAACTTTATGGAATCCACCGGCTCTGGATTTTTGACCTTTGTGGCCGCGTCCTGCTGTTTTGCCCCAGCCGCTGCCTACACCGCGGCCAACGCGGTGAGCTGCGCTCTTGGAACCTTCAGCTGGCTGAATTGTATTAAGTCTCATTGTTATTTCCTCAATTATTCAGCACGTACTAAGTAAGATACGGTGTTGATCATGCCGCGAACTGCTGGTGTATCTTCGAGTTCACGGGTTTGACGAATTTTTCTCAATCCAAGACCGAGAACAGTAGCACGGTGGGCTTTTTTGCAGCCGATCGGGCTCTTGACCAATGTAACTTTGACAGTCTTCTTGTCCATTTTGTTCTCCAATCTCTTAACCTAACAACTCTTCAACGGTCTTGCCGCGCTTAGCAGCAATTTCGCTTGGTGTGCGAAGATGGCTGAGAGCATCTAAAGTTGCACGAACCATGTTGTATGGGTTGGATGAGCCATGAGACTTAGCAACGATGTTGCGGATGCCCATTGCATCGAATACAGCACGCATCGGACCGCCGGCGATGATACCGGTACCTTCAGGAGCCGGAAGAAGCATAACGCGAGAAGCGCCATGGTGGCCGACTACTGAGTGATGAATTGTGCCGTTCTTCAATGGAATTCTTTCCATGGAATGACGGGCTTGATCCATAGCTTTCTGTACGGAAACAGGAACTTCACGAGATTTTCCTTTACCCATACCGATGCCGCCGTCTCCGTCGCCAACAACTGTTAAAGCAGCAAAGCCGAGAATACGACCGCCTTTAACAACTTTGGTAACGCGGTTTACAGCAATCATTTTTTCGCGAATGCCGTCGTCCTGTTCCTCGGCTGCAGCGCCTTTAGCTGGTACTTTTGCCATTTTATTTCCTTAGAACTTGAGACCGGCTTCGCGAGCAGCTTCTGCTAACGCAGCAACACGGCCATGATAACTATAACCAGCACGGTCGAATGCACAGCTTTCGATACCGGCTTTCTTTGCCTTTTCAGCAATGCGTGTACCGATGAGCTTAGCAGCATTGACATTGCCGCCCTTTCCGCTTACACCTGCCAATTCAGCTCTTACTTCAGGTTCGAGAGTAGAGGCAGCGCACAGAACGTTCTTACCGTCGGCAGAAATAATCTGTGCGTAGATATGTAAATTTGTACGATGAACGGTTAAACGATTAACGTTCATGTGTCTGATACGTGCACGTGTTGCACGAGCACGGCGCAGACGATTTGCTTTCTTGTCGATCACTTTAAGACTCCGTTCGATTATTTCTTCTTAGTTTCTTTAATGATCACGTGTTCATCAGCGTAGCGAACGCCCTTGCCCTTATAAGGTTCAGGAGCACGGAATGCGCGGATTTCAGCAGCAACTTGACCGACTTGTTGCTTGTCTGCACCGTGGATCACAATTTCAGTCTGGGTCGGAGTTTCAACCTTTGTACCGGCAGGCATTTGATAGACAACCGGATGAGAGAAACCCAGTGACAGGTTGAGCTTGTCGCCCTGAGCCTGTGCACGATAACCCACACCAACAAGAAGGAGTTTCTTGGACCAGCCAACGGAAACACCCTTGTTCATGGAGTTGACCAAAGCGCGGAGAGTACCGCTCATTGCGTTAGCTTCTTTGCTCTGATCTAATGCTTTAAAGTGGACATGACCGTCTTCGATCTTGACTTCAACGCGTGGGTCAAGCTTCTGGGTCAATGTACCTTTTGGGCCTTTGATGGTGATAACACCATTTTCAATTTTGGCTTCAACGCCTTTGGCGATTGTTACCGGAATTTTAGCTACACGAGACATTATTCCTCCTCACGATTAAGCGACGTAGCAAAGAACTTCGCCGCCAATACCGGCTTCACGTGCTTTGCGATCTGTCATAACTCCCTTTGGAGTAGAGACGATAGCAACGCCTAAACCGTTCATGACTTGTGGAATAGTCAAGTGGTTCTTGTAAACGCGGAGTCCAGGACGAGAAACGCGTTCGATGCGTTCAATAACCGGACGGCCGGCGTAATACTTCAAACCAATGTGAAGAACTGGTTTGCCTTCGTTGGCATCAACTGTGTAACCAGAGATATAACCTTCGTCTTCTAAAACTTTAGCAATTGCAACCTTCAACTTGGAAGATGGCATTGTTACTTCCGCCTTGTCCACTGTCTGACCATTGCGAATGCGGGTCAGCATGTCGGCGATCGGATCACTCATACTCATTTTGTAATCTCCTCGCTTACCAGCTGGCCTTAGTCAGGCCGGGAATGTCACCATGCATAGCTGCATCGCGAATCTTGCTTCTAGCCAAACCGAATTTACGGAATGTGCCACGTGGACGGCCTGTTAAACCGCAGCGGTTGCGCTGACGGCATGGGCTGGCATTACGTGGTAATGCTTGAAGAGCGGTGCGAGCTTCCATGCGCTCTTCCATCGAGCGGGTAGCATCGTTAATAATATCTTTAAGTTCTTTACGTTTTGCGGCGAACTTCTGTGCGCAAGCTTGGCGCTTGAGTTCACGGTTAATTAAAGCAAGCTTTGCCAATTAAATCACCTCGCTTAGTTGCGGAATGGAAACTTAAAGGCGCCTAAAAGTGCTTTGGCTTCCTTGTCAGTTTTGGCTGTTGTTGTAATGCTGATATTTAAACCACGGAGTTTGTCGATCTTGTCGTATTCAATTTCCGGGAAAATAATCTGTTCCTTCAAACCTACGTTGTAGTTGCCGCGGCCGTCGAAGGCACGTGGGCTAACACCACGGAAGTCACGAACACGCGGGAAAGCGATTGTGACTAAGCGGTCAAGGAATTCATACATACGTTCGCCGCGCAATGTAACCATGCAGCCGATCGGCATATTTTCACGAATCTTGAAGTTCGCAATAGCCTTTCTTGTTTTGGTGACAACTGGTTTTTGACCGGAGATCTTGGTCAAATCTTCAACAGCGTGATCTACAAGCTTCTTGTCAGTAACTGCATCACCGACACCCATGTTAAGAGTGATCTTGGTGATACGTGGAACTTCCATAGTGGTCTTGTAACCGAATTCTTTTGTCAAAGCCGGAACGACTTCTTCAAGGTATTTCTTCTGAAAACGAGACATTTGTTAAGACCTCTTATGCTGTTGCGCCAACTGTGGAGCCGTCACTCTTGAAGACGCGGACTTTCTTGCCGTCAACTACGTTGAAACCAACTCTGTCGCCCTTGCCAGTCTTTGGATTGACAAGCATGACGTTGGAAGCGTCGATTGGGAGTGTCTTGTCCATAATACCGCCAGCCTGACCAAGCATAGGATTCGGCTTAACGTGCTTTTTAACAATGTTGATGCCTTCTACGGTAACTTTACCGTCGTGATGCACCTGAGTCACTGTACCTTTTTTACCTTTATCGCGGCCGGTGATAACGATAACTTCATCACCTTTACGAATACGTTGCATTCTGTTCTCCTTAAAGAACTTCAGGAGCCAATGAAACGATCTTCATGAAGCGCTCAGTACGCAATTCGCGTGTAACTGGCCCGAAGATACGAGTTCCGATCGGTTCGAGTTTGTTGTTAAGCAGGACAGCTGCGTTACCGTCGAAAGAAATGGAAGAACCATCTTGGCGGCGTACGCCTTTGGCAGTTCTAACCACGACAGCACTGTAGACTTCGCCCTTCTTTACACGCCCACGGGGAGCGGCTTCTTTGACGGTCACTTTGATAATGTCGCCAATGTTTGCATAACGGCGCTTAGAGCCGCCCAACACTTTAATACACTGTACTGAACGTGCGCCGGTGTTGTCGGCTACGCTCAAATTAGATTGCATCTGAATCATGTTTTTAATATTCCCAACTTATTCCAAGTTCGACAAAATGTCCTCGGATAGTATTGGTCCCGTCCGGGAGAAGAGTCCTCATCACAATTTCGCGAAGCCTTCAAAAAAGGGTTGAAGGAGCTCCATTGATCTGATTCCCCAGTAAAGACCTATAGGTTTGCCTATAAATCAAAAGAGCCGCAATTATATCTAATCAAAGATATAGTTGCAAGCTCTTCTGATTTTTTGTTACAACTTAGATGATTACAGCTCTTTCGATAATCTTAGAAACTTTCCAGGATTTCGTACGAGAAATCGGGGTTGTTTCTGCGATTTCAACGATATCGCCTTCTCTCACATCGTTGTTTTCATCATGAACATGATACTTCTTGCTCTTGATGACAATTTTTCCGATCGGATGCTTGACTTTGCGTTCTACCAAAACAGTGACGGTTTTGTCCATCTTTGTGCTGGTAGCTTTACCGATCAATGTGCGTTGAAGTTTTGTTTCGCTCATTTGGAAGCTGCCTTTTGAGTCATGATGGTGCGGACACGAGCAATTTCACGACGAGTCTTTCTAATAAGACTTGTATTCTGAAGCTGCTGGTGGGACTTTTGGATGCGAAGATTGAACTGAGCCTTCAAAAGCTCTTGAAGTTCTTTCTTGAGGCCGTCCATGTCCATAGCGCGTAAGTCTTTATCTTTAGCCTTCATTTACTATCTCCTTACTGGCCGATTTGGCGTGTAACGAAAATAGACTTCAAAGGCAACTTAGCAGCTGCTAAGCGGAAAGCTTCTCTAGCCAACTCTTCATCAACACCGTCTAATTCATAAATAACACGGCCCGGTTGTACCAAGGCTACCCAGTATTCCGGATTACCTTTACCGTTACCCATACGGACTTCAGCAGGTTTGCTGGAGATTGGTTTGTCCGGGAACACGCGGATCCAAACGCGACCGCCACGTTTAATGTGACGAGTAATAGCACGACGTGCTGCTTCAATCTGACGGGCTGTCAGACGACCGCGTTCTGTAACTTTCAAACCGAAAGAACCGAAGGAGACTTTTGCGCCTCTCTGAGCCAAACCGTAGTTACGGCCCTTCTGGTCTTTACGGTACTTTGTTCTATTTGGTTGAAGCATCGTTATTCACCTTCTTTAGCTGGAGCTTCGGCTGCAGCAGCAGGTTTCTGCTGACGCTGTCTGCCTTCGCTCTTTGCGCCTTCGGCGTTTTTACGGGAACGACGGCCAGCTGGTTTGGCTGGACGGCGGTTGCGACGGTCTTCACGTTCCGGAGCCGGTGCTTCTTGAACTGCATCACGGCCAAGGTTATCGCCTTTGTAGACCCAAACCTTAACGCCGATAATACCGTAAGTAGTATTGGCCTCGGAGAAACCGTAGTCAATGTCAGCCTTCAAAGTATGAAGAGGAACACGACCTTCGCGGTACCATTCTGTACGGGCGATTTCAGCACCGTTCAAACGGCCGGAGGACATGATCTTGATACCTTGTGCGCCGAGACGCATTGCATTCTGCATTGCGCGCTTCATTGCACGGCGGAACATGACACGCTTTTCTAACTGCTGAGTAATACCGTCAGCAATCAACTGTGCATCCAAATCCGGGCGGCGGATTTCTTCGATGTTGATATGGACTGGAACGCCCATAATCTTCTGGATGGCAGACTTCAAAACTTCGATTTCTTCACCCTTCTTGCCGATTACCATACCTGGACGAGCAGAGTAGATAGTAATCTTGGCATTCTTAGCCGGACGTTCGATAAGGATGCGACCGACAAAGGCGGTTTTGAGCTTTTCGCCCAAGTATTCACGAACCTTCAAGTCTTCTGCTAAAGTGCGGGAAAAATCGCGGCCAGTAGCATACCAACGAGAGGTCCAGTCGTGTGTTACAGGAAGGCGGAAGCCTGTTGGATTAATTTTCTGTCCCATACGTCACCTGTTATTTCTTGACCGGAGTATCGCCAACTGTCACATAGATGTGGCAAGTCTGCTTACCGATACGTGCACCGCGGCCTTTAGCTCTAGCAGAGAAACGACGCAGAGTAGCGGCCTTTTCAACATAGATAGAAGTAACACGGAGCTCATCGATGTCAGCACCGAAGTTATGTTCTGCGTTAGCAATAGCAGATTCCAATGCTTTACCGACAATACCGGCGGCCTTCTTCTGTGTGAAAGAAAGAATATTTAAAGCCTTGTCAACGGGTTTGCCGCGGACAAGATCAGCAACCAAACGGCCCTTTTGTGCCGAGAGGCGAACTCCACGTACAATTGCTGTGGTTTCCATTTACATTACCTCTTAGCTGCAACAGCCTTCTTATCGGCTGCGTGGCCCTTGAAAGTACGGGTAAGAGCAAACTCACCCAACTTATGGCCAACCATATTTTCGTTAATAAATACCGGCACGTGCTGACGACCATTGTGGACAGCAATTGTTAAGCCGATGAATTCTGGGAGAATTGTCGAACGACGTGACCAGGTCTTAATAGGACGTTTGTCACGGCTAGCTTGAGCAGCTTCGACCTTTCTCAGTAAGGACCCGTCAACGAACGGTCCCTTCTTAAGTGAACGAGACATTCAGGCCCCCTTACTTACGATAACGACGGGACACAATCATGTTGTCCGTACGTTTGTTATTACGAGTACGATAACCCTTGGTGAGCTGGCCCCAAGGAGTTACAGGTGCGCGACCTGTACCTGTACGACCTTCACCACCACCATGCGGGTGATCAACCGGGTTCATTACAACACCGCGGACTGTCGGACGAACACCGCGCCAACGCTTAGCACCGGCTTTACCGAGCTCACGGAGGCTGTTTTCTTCGTTGCCAACTGTACCGACTGTTGCACGGCATTCAATCAAAATGCGGCGAACTTCACCGGAACGAAGACGAATCTGAGCGTATGCACCTTCGCGAGCCAATAACTGAGCGAATGCACCGGCGCTTCTAACCATCTGAGCACCTTTGCCCGGCTTCATTTCGATGTTGTGGATTGTTGTACCAACCGGAATGTTACGTAAAGGAAGTGCGTTACCTGCTTTGATAGGAGCTTCCTGTCCGCTCATGATTTCATCGCCGGCTTTCAAGCCCTTAGGAGCGATGATGTATCTTCTTTCGCCGTCTTTGTAGAGGACGAGAGCGATATTTGCAGAGCGGTTTGGATCGTATTCAATGCGTTCAACGATAGCTGGAATACCATCTTTATCACGCTTGAAGTCGATAATTCTATAGGCCTTCTTATGACCGCCGCCTTGATGACGGACAGTGATGCGGCCGAAATTGTTTCTACCGGATCCACGGTTTTTCTTTTCAACCAATGGAGCGTACGGTTTGCCTTTGTGCAAGTCCGGGTTCACGACTTTAACTGCGTGACGACGACCTGCGGATGTTGGTTTGAGTTTGACCAGAGCCATTACTTCACCTCTTGTGCGAAGTTAATTTCCTGACCTTCGGCCAAGCAAACATAGGCTTTGCGAACATCGTTGCGCTTGCCTTCGAAACGTCCGAAGCGTTTCTGCTTACCTTTTTCGTTCAGGATGTTAACACTCTTGACATTTACTTTGAAAAGTAATTCAACAGCTGCTTTGACATCTTCCTTTGTTGCTTCGGGAACAACCTGGAAGGCATATTGATTATTCTTTTCGCCAATCATCGTGCTCTTTTCAGAGACGATGGAGCCGAGGATAACCTTGTAAAGAAAATCTTTGCTCATCCCCACATCTCCTCAAGAGTTGCAACAGCATCCTTAGTAACGATAACCTTCTTAAAGAAGATCAGTGACAGCGGATCGGCATAGCGCGGTTCGACAACCCAAATATTCTTAAGGTTGCGGCTGGCTAAATCTAAGTTAGAGCTGATTTCCTTAGTGATGATCAATGCGTTATCAACACCCATAGCTTTTAACTTGTTAGCGAAGTTCTTAGTCTTTGGTGTATCTACATCCATGCTGTCTACAACAACCAAACGGCCTTCTTCAGCAAGTCTGGAGAAAATGCAGGCCATAGCGCCGCGAACCATTTTCTTGTTGATCTTCTGAGAGAAGTTTTCGTCAGGTGTATTCGGGAAAGCTCTGCCGCCTCCACGCCAAACCGGAGAAGAAGACATACCAGCACGGGCACGGCCTGTACCTTTCTGGCGCCATGGTTTGCGTGTAGAGTGGTGTACTGCTTCACGATTCAATTGAGCACGTGTGCCAAGACGAGCATTTGCCTGATAGGCAACTACAACCTGGTGTACGAGTGCTTCGTTATATAAACGGGCAAACAAGGCATCGCTAGCCGCAAAGGTTGCGGTCTGCTGGCCCTGATCGTTCAATACTGTCAGTTCCATTAATCGCTCCTTTAAGCTTTAGCCTTGATGGCTGGACGAATAATGATTTCGCCGTTAGAAGCGCCCGGAACGGCGCCGCGAACTAAGATCAACTGACGTTCAGGATCTACGCGGGCGATAATCAAATTCTGAGTTGTGCGTTGGACATCACCTAAGTGACCTGCCATACGCTTACCTGGGAAAACGCGGCCCGGATCTTGGCGGTTACCAATAGAACCAGGAGCATTTGTAGACACGGAGTTACCGTGGCTGGCACGGTTTGAAGAGAAATGATGACGTTTGATAGCGCCAGCAAAACCCTTACCGATTGTTGTACCAGTTACGTCAACTTTCTGACCGACTGTGAACATATCGATAGGAAGAGTTTGGCCAACTTTCATTTCGCCAATCTTGTCATCTTCAACATGGAATTCTTTGAGCATGGAACCTGCTTCAACGCCAGCTTTTGCAAACTGACCCTTGAGAGGTTTGCTCACGCGTGATGGTTTCTTAGAACCAAAAGCGACTTGAACAGCGTTATAGCCATCAGTCTCAACCGTCTTAATCTGGGTGATACGGTTGTTGGACACGTCGAGCACTGTTACTGGGACGGAAACACCTTCCTCAGTAAAGATGCGCGTCATGCCAATCTTACGACCGACTAAGCCGAGCTTCTCACTCATTGTTATCTCCACCCTGGTTACGATTGACCAGGACATACATTGAAAAAATAATCGCCAAAAGGTTGAGGCGATCACGAAAGTGGCGATCATATTCTTTTTTTTCTTTATTTGCAAATAGCTACATTGATTTATTAATAATTTGTCACAACCCTTTTTAATTTTCTATTGCAAAAACCAAGAAAATAGGCTAGCCGTCGAACTTTGCGAAGATATCCTTTGGAAACATTTTGAATTTTGGCTTCCTTTTTCAGTCCATTCCGGTTTTTTATAATTTCGAAAGAATTCGCCAAAAATTATCAATTCACGATGAAAAAACTCCTTCTTCTATCTTTAATTCTCATTGCTAACAGCCCTTTTGCTGCTTCTTCCGAATCGGAACAAAAGGTTTATCCCAATACGACCTGGGCAATCGGTACCATCGTCACTTCCCAGGTCAAAGCAGACTCCGAAGAAAAAGCTAACTTTTGCCATAAGATAGTTAATGATGAAACCAGAAGACTGGAATACCTATTATCAGCTTACGATCCGGATAGTGATATTTCTAAATTAGGCAAAAATGCCGGTTCATGGGTAGAAGTTTCTAAAGAGACAGCTGAAGTGCTCAGACTTTCCAATAAGATTTCATCCGAAACTCATGGGACCTATGATCCAACCGTCGGAGCGTTAGTGAAATTGTGGAGCGTAGATCAGGACACGCATAGGATCCCGGGTAATGAAGAAATCAAAAATGCTTTGAAAAATGTCGGCTATTCTTCCATAGAGGTAAAAACAGAAGACGGCAAAAATTTTGCCAAAATTGGCCCTAATCAAGAGATAACCCTCGGAGCAATCGGGAAAGGTTATATCGCCGATAAAGTTATGGAAGTTCTTTTAAAGAACGGCTGCTCGGATTCTTTGCTTAGTTTCGGTGGAAACATTATTGGCAGCGGAACTAACGGGGAAAATCAACCATGGAGGGTCGGTCTCCAGACCCCTGCTAAAGATCGAGGATATTATTTTGCCATCCTTCCGGTGGATAATGCTTCCATAGTCACCTCCGGCGACTACGAAAAATTCTTTGTTCAAGACGGCGTCAAATACCACCATCTTTTAAATCCTTTAACTGGCAAGCCTGTTCGCGCAACTCTCTCTTCTGTCACTATTTACCACAAGAACTCTGCCACTGCGGATGCGTTATGCACAGCCCTTTTTGTTATGGGCTGGGACGAGGCTATCAACTATTTAAAAGAGCACCCTGATTTGATGGCAGTTTTAATGGATGAAGACCATCTTAAAGTTGCCTACACAAAAAATTTAGAAGGTAAGCTCCGCATCGTTGACGACTATCTTAAAGCCAGCATAATTCAATAGCAGTAATGGACTACCGCAGACTGCTCTTTGGAACCCGGAGCAAAGTCAAGGAGAAAAGTCAGTAAATTCCCTAATCTTGTAAAGCAAGATTCAAAATTTTTTATTTTTTAATTCCGTGTGAAGTTGGTTGAAATTCAGATCCAATCAATCTAACTCAATACATGGAAGTGGCCAATCTACCAATCTTTTCAGGCTGTTT
>UQNA01000013.1 GCA_900542195.1 uncultured Sutterella sp.
GGCATTTTCTTTTTCAGGAGTATCGATGGTGATTCGAGTGGCTGCAACAGGCTTGAACTCTTTATAAATCTTGCCGAACGCTACCTGACTCTTGTTGTCAGCAAAAGCCTTCTTAATTGTTTCTTCGGCTTTCTTTGCATCAAAATCGCCGACAATTGCAATCTCTCCGCGAGCTGTTCCGAAGTACTCCTTGGCAAAGGCCTTGACATCAGCATCGGACAAAGCATTTAATGCTGCAATCTTTTCTGCCAAAGAAGGAGTATGACGAGGATCTCCTTTCGGATAGGTGTTGAAGTGCTGAGCCATCGCATCATCACTTAAAGCATCCGGTTTGTCCTTCATGCTTTCGAACATGACCGTCAGTTTCTTCTTCAGATCTTTAAATTCGTTTTCCGGATAAACGGAATGCTTCCAAAGATTGGCAACGAAGTTCAAAGAAGCATCCAGATTAGATCTTGTAGTGACGTAGTTAGAAATTGAGCCGGTCATCTTCAATTTAGACATCTCGTCTTCAATTTCTCCCCTGGAAAGCTTATCGGTTCCGTAAGTCAGCATGGCATTAGCTAATGTCATGGCTGTTTCTTTTCCGGAGAGATTCTCAAGATTACCGTAGTCGAACTTCAGCATTACCGTGACGGTTTCTCCTCGGTTCTTCTTAGGAAGCAGAGCAACCTTGAGGTCACCCACATTAAATTTGATAGTTCTCTTGTCTAAATTAGCAAAAGAGGAATCGAATGTTTCTGCTTCTGTTGAGTCTTGCTTAGGTGTGTAATTCACTAAAAGCTGCTCGGCCGTTGGAGAAGCCGGGATGGTGGCTCTCTTAGGATTGTCTTCAGGCAGGAAAACGCCGACAACTCGGTTGTCTCTGACAAAGTATTTAGCAGCTGCGTTTTCAGCTTCCTTAGCAGTCACCTTCTGAATTTGGTCGCGTCCGTAGAAGAAGAGTCTCCAATCACCTAAAGCAATAAACTCAGATAATCCAACGCCAAAAGCTTCAGGATCAGAGAAGAGAACTTCATACAAGTTTTCAGCTTCAACCTTTGTTCTCTCCAGCTCCTTAGAGGAGATCGGAGTTTTTTCTAAAGAAGTTTCAATAGTCTCGATTAAAGCTTTTCTAACCGGCTCGATTGGTTCGCCCTTTTTGACGACAGCCATAAAAATTACATAACCAGGCTGTTTAGTCCCCATGACGGAACCAAAAACTTTAGTTGCCAAACCGGTTTTAACCAAGTTTTGGTAAAGACGTCCGTTTGGATCGTCGCTCAGAACGTCTACTGCAGTTTCAACTGCCGGAGAATCAGCGTGCAAAGCGCTTGGAATACGGTAGGCAACCGCAACTAATTGAGATTCCCCTTTTCTTCTGATTTCAAAGGAGCGTTCGCCGTCAGCTGTCGGCTCAACTGTCCACTCCGGAGGCAGAGCCTCAGCCGGATTCTCAATCTTTCCGAAGTCTTCGGCAATCCAGTTGAGAGTTTTTTGGACATCAAACTTTCCGCTTACGGTGAGTACGGCATTATCGGGACGATAATAGCGGTGATAGAAGTCTTGAAGGTTTTCGATTCTAACGTTCTCAATATCGCTCTTGTTGCCGATGGTGCTCTTTCCGTAGTTATGCCAGTCAAAAATCATGGACTGCATACGCTTCATCATGACGCTGGACGGAGAGTTTTCACCCATTTCGTATTCATTGCGGACAACACTCATTTCACTGTCTAAATCTTTCTTAGCAATGAAAGAGTTGCGCATGGCATCGGCACTCCAAGCCAAAGCCCATTTCAAATTGTCTTCCGTGGAAGAGAAAGAAACGTAGTAATTAGTACGGTCGAACCAAGTGGAACCATTCATACGGAATCCGCGGCGAGTGAATTCTTTTGTCGGATCCGGGAAATTTTTACTGCCTTTGAAGATTAGGTGCTCAAGCAAATGAGCCATTCCGGTTTCGCCGTAATTTTCTTGACGAGAACCAACCAAGTAAGTCATATTGACTGTGGCAGTGGGCTTGGAAGGATCGGAAAATAAAACTACACGTAAGCCATTAGCTAAACGGTACTCTGTAATACCTTCAACGGTCGGGCCCTGAGTCACTCCGGCGGGAAGGACTATGGAAGGTTTAACTGCTTCTGCTCTAACTTCCGAAATCATTTTTGTTTCGTTATTCATCGAAATCAGCGCGGCACCGACACAGGCGGCCACAGCTAATTTTTTTATTGTTTTCATCGCGCGATAATACTCTAATTAAAGATACGGTAAGGATATCCCTTTATCCTTAACAAACCCTAAGATTTTCAATTCATTTAAATCTTTTTTTGTATTATTTGGTTACTCTCGGTAAAACCCTTGAGCTCCAGAGGATATAAAGAGATTTTTATTGTTTTTTATAGTGTCGTTTAATATTTTCTTTAGATTTTAAGAGGGGTATTTACGATCATTTAACAAAGCAATGCTTTTTTTGTAAAATCTAGCTGAATCAAACGTCTGTAGGAGCTAAACACGTGAAGTTTTTTTATGACCTCCTTCCGGTCATCTTATTCTTTGTCACTTTCAAAGTTGCACAAGGCAACCCGGACTATGCGGCCGGCCTTTGCAATTCTTGGCTTGGCAACGGATTCGATGCTTCGCAGGCTCCTATCATCTGCGCCACAGCAGCGGCAATCCTCGTCTCTCTACTGCAAATCGTATTTAATTTGGTTAGCGGCAAAAAAGTGGAGCCAATGCTGTGGATTTCTGTTGCCATTATTTTGGTGTTCGGATCTTTGACTATCTGGCTTCATGACGAAATGTTCATTAAGTGGAAGCCGACAATCCTTTATTGGGTTTTTGCGCTTATCCTGGTCTTCGGAATGCTGACCGGACGCAACTTTATCAAGTCATTGCTCGGAAAACAGATAGAACTTCCTGCTCCTGCTTGGAGAAAGCTCCTTCTCTCTTGGATTGGCTTTTTCTTAGTGGTAGGCGTTTTAAATCTTGTCGTGGCCTATACCTGCTCTACAGATTTCTGGGTTAACTTTAAGCTTTTCGGGCTGATGGGTCTAACCCTTCTGTTTACGCTTGGTATTGGTTTTTATATTGCTCCTTTTATCTCTGAAAACAAAACTAAAGGAAAAGAACAGTGAGCCACACTCCTTCATTAGAACGAATTTCTAACGCTCTCGAACCTTTGTTCCCGATTGAGCTTCGTTTTTCCAATCAGTTTATTCCGGGCAACCCGCAGCCCGCCTCGGGTCTTTATCACTTATTTGTGATTTCCAGACGGTTTGAAGGCCTCCCAAAAATTGAACGTCACCGCCTCGTCTTTGAATACCTCAAACCATTCATCGGGCACGGCATTCACAACATAACCATGACGCTATTAGCGCCAAGCGAGTCTAGACACTAAACCAGTTTCTTAACAGGACTAATTAAAATGAAAAAAACACTTCTTGCCATCGCATTGGCATCACTCGGCTCAGTTACCTTAGCTCAAACAGCATTTTCCGTTAACGGCCAGACTGTATCTGCAAAGACTCAGAAAGATCTCATGGGACAGATTGCCGCCCGCGGAGTAACTGACGTCAAACAGCAGGAAGCCCTGGCAAAGAATCTCATTATTGAACAGCTGGTAATCGCCCAAGAAGCCAAAAAGCAAAAGATTGATCAGCTTCCGCAAGTTAAGGAAGAAATCGAAGCTCTTAAGCAGCGCGTATACGTTAACCAGTTGATTAAGAAGAATATTGGAGATAAAGAACCGACCGCTGCGCAGATCACTGAACTTTATAAGAAAGCTCAGGACGCATACGATCCGCATGAAGTTAAAATCAGCCACATTCTCGTAAAAGAAGAGTCCAAAGCTAGAGACCTCATCAAACAAATCCAAGGCGGAGCTGATTTTGCTGCGTTAGCAAAAGAAAACAGCCTTGACACAGGAACCAAGGAAGCAGGCGGTGCATTGCCGATGGTCAACATCAGACACTTTCAAATTCCCGGTTTAGGTGAAGCCGCCGCTTCTCTAACTAAAGGTCAGCTTTTGACCATTCCTTTCAAGAGTACTGCCGGCTACCATATCGTCAGACTCGACGATAAGAGAGAGGTTCCATTCCCGAGTGAAGCTGAACTTAAACCTCAGCTCGTTAACCTCTGGAAACAACAAGCTGCACAAAACTATTTGGTCGGCTTAGTTAAAAATGCCAAGATTGAACAAGTCAAAGCTAAAGGCAAGTAATCCGCTTTAGCTTTCTCGGCCTGCTTCGGCAGGCCTTATTTTTTGATGGCTTCAATCATTTTTAAATATTCTTCTTTGATTTGAGGAAGCATGTCATAGCCTGCTTCAGATTCATGCTTTTTAAAATGATTGTCCTGTTCCAGCAGAAGCTGGTAGAGCTTTTCCATCCCCAGCGTTGCGCTGATGCCTTTTAAAGTATGAGAAGAAAGATGAGCGAGATCCTCATCTTTGACCTTTACTGCCTTTTCCAAATTTTCAAATGACGGATCCAGACAAAACTTATTTAGAAATTTCTCGTACATCGGTTCCATCTGCATGAAACTGTTTAATGCTTTAGTCACATTAATTCCAGCCTCAGCAAGGATTTGTTTTTTGGACTCTTCCATTTTTAAACCTTTCCGGCCGCCTCAGTTTCCTCCCGAAACTTCAGCCATAAACCGCTTGCAGTTCATCTAAATTTTCTTTTACTGCTTTGAGTAAGTGAGAATTGAATTCTCCGAACTCTCCCTCTTCTACTCTTTTCAATGCTTCTGAAAAAGCTTCTTTTCCGCTCTTTCCGGAATTAGCAATTATCGAGTCAATCATAGACGAAAATGCCACCCCTTGTACCCACAAGGGGATGTCCTGATTTCCGATTTTCTCAGAAAAATAGTGTCCTTCCATATTATCTTTTTGGAATTCTGCCAAATCCTTTGCAAGCTCAAATGGCTTAAAGTGGCTAACCTTTTGAAGATCAGTCAATAGCATTATGGCTTTCTTGCTTCTTTCGGAGATTTCTTCCTGCTGTTCTTTATTCGGATGATCCGAGTCGTTGTGAAGAGAAGAATCCTGGGACAGCTTTCCTATATCCTGCAGAGAAATCGCTTCTAAAACTTCCCTGATTTCTTGATGAGTGAGATTTCCTCCAATTTCGCTCTTCGTTAAAAGGATTCGAGACAGTGCCCTGACATTATGGCTATGCACTCTGCTGTCTTTTACGCGATCTTCAATAGCCGCTCCGATTGTTTTAATCAGCCCTCGCCCAAAATCTCTAACTTTTTTTGTCTCTTTTTCTAAGAGCTTTTCTAGGATGGCTCGTGTTCGGTAGAGCTCAATAATTGATTCGACGCGTTTCTGGACAATAAAAGCGGATAACGGTCTCTTAATAAAATCGACAACGCCAAGTTTGAAAGCTTTTGCGGCAAGAGTGTCGTCCTCTTCGGATGTGATCAAGAAAATTGGCGTTTGCGGTAAGAGTTTTTCTTCTTTTACCTGCTCAAGGAAGGTTAACCCATCCATTTGAGGCATTAAATAATCCAGCAAAACAGCGTCAAGTTCGCCTTTTTTCTCTCGAATAACGTCAAGAGCCTCTTTACCGTTTGAAGCGATGATAATCGGATGGACTGAGAAAATAATAGACAAAATCTCACAGTTGAGTTCATTGTCGTCAACGATCAAGATAGTGCCTTTTTCTAAGGTCATAGCGGACAGGTCATTTTGCAACATGTTCACCTCCCTTTTTATTTATTGAAGTTCTCTCTAGGGAGCGGCTAAGAACTTTTTCTCCTGAGATGTTCTGATTGTAACAAATGAAGCAAAAATAAAAGAGATTTGCCAAGCCAATCACAAATGTTAGGGATTAGAGAATAAAAACAATCTTAAAAATTTCTTTTATAAACAATAAGAAACCGTCAAAACTACAAAGTTATTGACGGCTATTTGTTAGGGAAAATCACTACTATTTGTTCGAAAATCTTTCGTCCAATTTACATGGTTCAATACGCAAGAACGGATCGGAAGAAGCAATGAGTTTGCCGAGTACAGAAAACTTATAGGCCAGATAGTTAGCATGTTCTTTTTCGGTTTTGCATCCTTCTTGTTTGGCTGCCACTGCCTCAAACCATTCTTTATCAAAAATTTCAGGAGACAGCGTGTAGGCAAAACATTTATCTCTATACCCGATTTCAAAATACATCGACCCTCCCGCAGGAGAAGGAGGAGCATCTTTCGGTGCTTTACCAAGGTCAAGAATGTATCTTCCTCTTGTGACGGCCCTAGTCACTAGCTCAAAACCGTCTACGACGTCGGAACCAGGGAAAGAAGAAAGAATATAGATCTCATGTCTCATCGGCGGTTCGTTCGGAGAAAGATCTTTAAAGGCTCGGCTTAACAACTTCATGGTTACGCCGCTCGCAATCAAACCGCGCGGACCGGAATATCTCATTAAATCTTCAAGCTGAAAAACCAAGGTGCCTTCCGGCTCTCTGACCTCGACAAAATTTTTCATTTGAAAATACATTTACTTCTCCTTTGCAACCGGCAGCACGATTTCTTCTACCGGGACGGTTTTCTTGATAAAACCGTAATCTTTTAAAAACTTCTGAGTTTTTTCCAGCTGTGCAATATCATCCGGATTTAAACGAGAATAATAATGGTATGAAGAGGCTAATTTGCTTCCTAACTGTTCCGGTATACCCAACTCAGAGACACCGACTTTTACGGCTTCCTGTTTATTCTCATTAATCCATTGAACCGCTTTATCCTGAGCATTAGCGATTCTCTCCAGAGCTTCAGGATATTTTTCAGCAAAATCTTTGCTTACGGCCATCACGAGATTAACGCCAGTAAAGTCTTTAGCGTTAGCAATTTCTTTGGCTCCTTCTTGCTTGGCTTTTTCCAGCAAAGCTCCTCCTAAGAGAGCGCAATCAACTCTGCCCGTGAGTAGTGCTGTTAATGCCGCCTGCTGACTCATTCCAATGAAATGAACACTACGTTCAGGAACTTTTTCTTTATTTAAGTAGTCGGCTAAGAGCTGATGCAAGGCGGTACCCTTAGGGCCGCCCACAGTAACCTCAGCTCCTTGCTCCGGTTTCTTTCCCGACAGAGTTACCAAGCCGAAAAGCTCGGAAGGCCTTCCAACGCCGGCAATCACTTTTATTGGGTTGCCATTAGCATTTGCCAAAACCAGCGAAGAGAAATTCATCACTGAAGTTACTTGAGCCGAATTGCTGGCTAATGCCTGACCCTGCTTTCCTCCCTGCGTGAGAGGAATCCAGTTAATTTTGACATTATCTTTGGCGAACTCTTTTTCCAAAAGATTCTGTTTTTTCATCACGATATTCTGCAGGTTAAACGGCGCTTTAACGTAGAGAATATCAATGGTATCGGGCATTTCTGCATTTGCTGATGTCAGCAAAAAGCCGCACAAAGAACACGCAGCTAAGAACTTAAGCATTTCAATTATTCCTTTTTCTCGTTGCTGGTATTCTATCCAATCGGAGAAACTTTCGAGAGTAATAAGAAGCATTGAAATTTGTAATCTCCACTGCTTCAATGGCCTATAGGAGACGTCTGTATTCCGAAGCCTACGGCAACAGACGGAGCGAGAAGCGAAAAGAAAAACTGAGAAGAGAAAGCTTTCCGACCCATTTATTGAATTCAAGCAAAGTCTTCTTCTCAAATAAAAAATCCCCCAGTGGTTAGCCGGAGGATCCTTGTCTCAGATGACCGAGAAATTACTGAGCTTTTGCTAAAGCAGCGTTAACGGCAGCAATAATACCCTTGGAAGAGTTTGTAGCGCCAGCGATTGTTTCGAGGCCCTTTGTACCGTCATTCTTAACGATTTCAGGGATCAAGTTGTCGATCGGAGCCTGAATAATCATGTCTGTTTCTGTGTGCTTCAAGACTTTAACGTCAGCAACTTTACCGCCTTTAACTGTAACAGCAACGGTAATTTTGCCGTGGTTGCCTTCACCTTCGCCTTCGAAAGTGCCATCTTTGTATGCAGCCTGAGCAGCAGTCATAAGACCAACGCTAGCTAACAAAAGTACTAATTTTTTCATCGGAAAATCTCCATACTTGAAATAATTTTTGCTTAGGGCACAAGCACCCTAACCGCAATAATTTTATCTATTTTTTGAGGAGATACCATTTTTCAAACTACAAGTTGAACTGAAAAGAAAAGAGATATGTTCTCAATTGTATTTTTATGGCGCAACGTTTTTCAGCATGTCTTCCACCATGGCATCGAGCAGATATCTCGGCTTCCAACCCCACTCTGTTTGTGCACAGCTCTGATCCATGAAATCGGGCCAGCTCTCTGCAATTCCTTGACGAAGAGGATCAATTTGGTATTCGATTTCGAAGTCCGGTTTATGCCTTCTTATAGATTCAGCTATTTCTTTGGGAGAAAAACTCATAGCCGTGACATTGAAGCTGTTTCGATGAACTAACTTTGCAGAATCCGCCTCCATAATCTCTATTGCTGCCCGTATCGCATCCGGCATATACATGAAGTCCATTTTTGTGTCCGGCCCAATCGGACAAACAAACTTTTCCCCTTTGATTGCTGAATAGAAAATATCAACCGCATAGTCAGTTGTACCCCCTCCGGGAGGAGTCGTGTAAGAGATTAGGCCCGGGAACCTAACGCTTCTGGTATCAACACCGAATCTTTTGAAGTAATAGTCTGAAAGCAACTCTCCGGTTACCTTGCTAACGCCATAAATCGTCGTCGGCCTCATGACGCAGTCCTGAGGCGTGTTGACCTTTGGCGAGCTCGGCCCGAAAGCACCGATAGAACTTGGCGTAAATACCGCACAGTTGTATTTTCGAGCAACTTCAAGAACATTAAGCAAACCGTCAATGCCGACGTGCCACGCGTTTACCGGATCCTTTTCTGCGGTTGCTGAAAGAACGGCTGCTAGATTGTAGATAGTGTCAATTTGATATGTCTCGACCATCTTCTCGAGCGCATCTCGATCAAGAATATCAATCTCTACGGAAGGTCCGGTCTTTTGTAAATATTCCGGCACTGATCTGCGTTTTGTGTAGCCGGCATAGACAGTACCGGACTTACCTAAATGTTCTCTCAGTGCGGCAGTTAATTCTGTTCCTATCTGACCGGTTGAACCGATTATTAATATATTTCTCGTGGGTTAGGTTTTTAGAAGAATCTGTAAATGAGGGAGCCCATTAATAAGACGAGGACAACATACAAAATATTTCGTACGAACTTACTTCCGATTTTAATCGCATAGTAGGCTCCTACTCGATTTCCAATCATGCTGGAAATCGCGCATGGAATTGCAATGGAATAAATAACGGAGCCGCCGGCCGCAAAAGCCAGATAAGCACCGAAATTAGCAGCCAAATTAAAAACTTTAGCCGTCCCCGAGGCCTGCACCATCCCCATCTTTAAAAAAACATGGAGTGCAATTAAAAAGAATGTACCGGCACCGGGACCGAAAAATCCTTCATACAGGCCGACGATTGTTCCGATTAAGCAAACCCGAAGCCAGAAACCTTTTTTAGGCATTTCTCCTTCATCAAGTTTGAAACCGCCGGAAAAGATAGTCAGTAAAATTGCCAAAGGCAGCATGATGACAATAACTTTTCCCATCATTTCATCAGGAACGAGCAACGCGAGCTTACCGCCCGTTATCGACCCTATCATAGAGGTGAGGATGCCGACCGGAACAACTCTCATTAGGATTAAGTTGCCGCGCCAAAAAGTCCAAATAGCAGCTAAGGAACCGATACTTGTTGCAAGTTTTCCGGTACCGAGAGCCATGTGCGGAGGAACTCCGCACAGTAAGAGAGAAGGAACGGTAACAAAACCTGCGCCGCCCGCAATTGAGTCTATAAAGCCGGCCACAAAAAAGGCCAAAACACAAATAACTATGACAGTGAAAGAGACTTCCATCTTTTTCTCCTTTGTGTCTTTTATTTTTGTGGATTGTAATACTACTGTAACAAAAGAAATTTTTTGTTGCTTATTTCAGGAGAAAAAATTTTATCGTAACTCTTGTTATAGACCGAGGCGGCCAAGAGAATTAGGGCTATGGCGTTACGGCAAAGAAATAAATACAAGCAGTTATCAAGATACCGATGATGATTGCCAAAATCCAATTTAAGAAATTAGGTTTCGGAGGCGTATTGAATTTCTCTAACTCCTGAGAACACTTAGGGCAAAACGTTGCGCTTACCTTCCCGTTCACTACTTTAGCTTTAGGAATTATCGATTGCCCGCAATGAGGGCACTTAACTTTCAAATCAACTGACGTCGGATCTGCAGAAACATTCTGTTGACGATGATAAAGCTTGATGTTGTAGGGCTTATCTTCGATTAAAGTAAATTCAACAATATCTTTTAGGACAGGAGAATAGCCGGTGCTTAATTGGTCGCTGGAGAAAGTAAAAATATTATTTTTCCCACAGTTAATCTCTCCCATGTTGCCATTGTCTATAACTTCAGTGACAACGCCTTTGAGTGTTACTTCGTTATCCATATTCTTTCTTCCTTTATTTTTTGCCGCTCAGGCATGCTCCTCTTCTTCCGGCTGAATGGTCACGTGAGTAATTCCAAATTTAGCTTCCAGTTGATTTCTTGCAATGCTCAGAATCTCCGGCCATTTCTGGAAATCCGAAATGGTTACGTGAGCAGAAAGAGCAATTTCGTTTCCATCCATATTCCACACATGGAGATCATGAACAGACTTTACGCCTGGTACCTCTTCCAGCGTAGCGCCAACTTCCTCGTAAGAAATGTCCTCCGGTACACCGTCAAGTAAGAGTCGAAGAGACTTCTTGATGATGGAATAAGAAGAGTTCAGAATCAAGCAGCTCACAAACATGGAGAGGATTGGGTCTGCTTGAATGGGACCGCCGAAATAAATGATCAAACCGGCCAAAATAGCGGCAATTGAACCGAGCAGGTCACCCATTACATGCAGCAGGGCAGCTCGGGTATTTAAATTCTTGGAGTCGTGAGAAAGAATCCAAGCAACCAAAATATTAACAAGCAAACCGATGGAGGCCACGATAAAGACGCTGCCGCCTTCAACGGGCTGCGGATTTGCCAAACGTTCGACTGCTTCATAAAAAATCCAACCGACCACGAAGAACATCACGATGCCGTTAATTAACGCCGCGACAACTTCCATTTTGGCGTAGCCATAGGAGTATTTGACACTTGCTGCCTTTTGAGCCATGACACTAGCAGCAAATGCAAACAGCAAAGAAGCCGAGTCAGTCACCATATGGCCGGCATCGGACAACAGGGCCAAAGAATTGGCCAAGTAGCCGCCGATGATTTCCACCACGGCAAAGCCCAAGGTCAAAGCAGATGCAAAGGCAAGGAGCTTTTTAGAAGATGATGTGTTTTTATGTATATAAGCCGAATCCCCTTTTTTATGGGACAACAACTCTGTATTTTTTAATGTATCGCTCATAATTCAGCCAGCAATTATGTTTTTTCCTCTATTCGACAATATTAGGAAGAAACCGTAATCTTAGGCGAATTACGAGTACAAAATGGTCAATGATCAGAAATTTCGTGTACTACCGGAAACGGCAAATCGGCGACAGTCATCCCGAAGCCTTCCAGTAATTGATGAAGCAGAGACAATTCTTCAGCCTTAGTCAGCTTATTTTTCTTAGATTCAAGAAATTTTTCCACAACCTTAACCAGAACTTCTTTACTTTCATGCGGAGAGAGACGGCGAATAAGATCTTCCGTGCATTCGCAGCATCTTTTGAGCAGCCCTACTCCCAAAATGCTGATCAAGGTTTCTTCGAAGCAGTCTTTGTTATAGCTGAAGGCTTTCTTTCTTCCGATAAACGGCATCACCAAGAAGAAAGTTCCAATGCCTAAGCTGCACGGCACAACGGTTCTTCCCAATAAAGAATTCGGAATATCTAAAAGAGCTAACAAAACGCCTGCCAAAATAAAGCCGCCGCCGATTAACCACATCATCAGGGCATCCGAAAGAAACTCCATTCTTCCCCAACTGCTGACATAGGCTTGAATTCTATCTATCTGATTTGCGACATGAAGAGCCTGGGCGTGCGTATAACCAGCTTCACGCTCAATCATTCCGATGTGAATGGAGTCCAAATAATCCCATTCTTTTCTAGTTACTCTATCCGGAGACTTTATAAGCTTTAAAAGCAAATGGGCGAACTTAAGACCTTCGTCCGTCTCTTCCTGGACGTAATACTGCTCTGTCATGACCAAAATATTTTTCTAAAAGTAAGAGAATTTTAGCAAGTAAGAAACACTGAAAAAAATTCAAAGCATAGAACTCTTTTTGGGTGCGTATTTGCAATAGGAAATCATCCGGAATTTAACAAATGCATACCTTTTTTGAGATAACTATTCTTAGGGTTTACTTTACTTTTTCTCGGGTTTGTTCTAGTATTTCGTTCGAGGGATTTATTTATCCCTCACTCCTTGGGATTTGAGGTTACCAAGCTGAGAATTTTCTTTCCGGACTGCTCAAACAGTCTGAAGTAAATTCCACTTGGATTTGAGGATTGAGTTCCCGTTAACTCTGTGGAACATATGCCGCTCGACACTTTATGTGCGAGTGGCTTTTTTTTTTCGTTTTTCGAGGTCGTATTGCTGGACTTTTTCGGCTAAAACTCGCCTTGTTCAGCAACGCATCGGCAGAAAAAGAGAAATAATTTGGGCGTTCCGGAACCTCAAAATTCCCAAAACGCCCGAAGAATTAACTTTCCCCCAGGAGGAGAGGAAAGAGCCCAAATTTTTTAATTATTTCGTTGTTTTTCCGGACAAAGTGCCGGTGTTCCATACATAGGAAGAACCGGCGGGAAGGAAATAATATCGTCATCAGACATTTGCATCAGTGCCTCCGGACCATCCTCAGCACTGTGATAAGCGTAATTCAGCTTTGCATAGACATTAATGATGCCCTCATCCAAAATCTCTTTCACTTCCTCAG
This sequence comes from uncultured Sutterella sp., assembly GCA_900542195.1. Classification (GTDB taxonomy): domain Bacteria; phylum Pseudomonadota; class Gammaproteobacteria; order Burkholderiales; family Burkholderiaceae_F; genus Turicimonas. Next base: position 12,922 of record UQNA01000013.1, read on the forward strand.
GACTGTCTTCAATTTCGGCAATCAAATCTTGCAGAGCCTCAAGGGCGTCCGTTAACGTTGCTACGCTCCATTCTGCATCGTACTTTTGTTCATCGCTCATGACTATTTCCAGTTAAGAGAAGAATTATCGAATTACATCATTTTAATTCGCTTCAACGGACAAAGTCGGTGCATCCGTATCACCAGGCTGAAGAACTCGTTGATAAACCAACGTATCTAGCCAGCGGCCTAATTTCCAACCGACTGATTTCAATTCTCCGACTCTCTCAAATTTGCAATTCTCATGAAGAGCGATTGCAGCTTTGTTTTCTTTATCGCCGATATAAGCAATCATCTGACGATAGCCCTTGCTTTCACACTCTGCGATCAGTGCTGTAAGGAGCTGCGTTCCTACTCCATCGCCTTGAGCTTCCGGATGGACAAAAACGAAGTCACGGACAGTATTGACATATCCCTGCTCCGGACTAAACGGTAAAACATAGGCAAAACCCACAACCTCTCCGGAGACTTCAGCTACAAAACAAGGGCAATGATGCTCTTCAGCATATTCTCTTGTTCTTTCGATATCTTTAGAAGAGGGTAACTGCAAATCTAAGCTGCCCGTTCCCATCACCACAATCTGACTATAGAGACACAGCATCGGCTCTATATCGTCTTTGCTTGCATTTCTGATTGATACTTCTAGACTCACTTTTTCCTCCTGTAATGCAAAACATTCTAAGAAGAATTTGTTACAAAAAACAGATCCTCACACCTGAATAGGTATCGATAATGCGTTGGACTCAACCGATTTTTGAATTTTTCTCTGTTTGAGAAATTCGTCGATGTCTTTTAACTAACCGAACGCTACAAGTAAAGTCAACTTTTTCCAAATTCAAAAAAGTTCCTTCCCTTTTTCTTTTGACTTTCTTTCTCTCCTACAATTTTGAGCACAAACTAAAAAGAGGAAAGATATGGCGGGTTCAAGTATCGGTAGATTGTTGGTAGTCACAAATTTCGGAGAGTCTCATGGTCCGGCTATCGGTGCCGTTGTCGACGGAGTTCCTCCCGGGATGAAGCTGGATGTCAACGATATCCAAGTAGAACTTGACAGAAGAAAACCCGGAACATCCCGGCACGTTACACAACGAAAAGAAAGCGATACGGTTGAAATCCTTTCCGGCGTCTACAACGGTGTAACGACGGGAACTCCAATCGGCCTTCTTATTCGAAATGAAGATCAAAAGAGCAAAGACTATTCTGAAATTGCAAATCTTTACCGACCGGCTCATGCTGACTGGACATACGCTCAAAAATATGGAATCCGCGATCCCCGCGGAGGCGGCCGAAGTTCTGCACGTCTTACTGCCCCGACGGTAGCCGCCGGCGCAATCGCCAAGAAATGGCTGAAAGAACAGTTCAATATCAATATCCAAGCTTGCTTGGTTCAATTAGGAAATCTTGAACTGCCCATTAATGATTGGAATGAAGTCGATCAAAATAGCTTCTTCTGTGCCGATAAAGAAATTATTCCTCAATTAGAAAGTTTCATGGATAGTCTCAGGAAATCCGGAGACTCTGCCGGCGGAAAAGTTTTTGTTAAAGCTGAAAATGTCCCCGTTGGTATCGGTCAGCCTATTTATGACCGACTGGATGCGGAATTGGCTTTCGCCTTTATGGGACTCAATGCCGTGAAGGGAGTTGAAATCGGAGAAGGCATCAAAGCAGCTGAATTAAAAGGCAGCCAAAACGCCGATCAGATGGACTCTAAGGCTAAAGATCATTTTTTGAGCAATCATTCCGGCGGCATCTTAGGAGGCATTTCTACCGGCCAAACGGTTTATGCAACGGTTTCCATTAAACCTACCCCTTCTATCCGCTTGCCCTTAGCAACGTTAAATTCTCAGATGCAAGATACAACGGTAAGCACAAAAGGCAGACATGACCCTTGTGTCTCGATTAGAGCCGTTCCGGTGCTGGAGGCTCTCATGGCACTTGTCCTCATGGACCTGATTCTTCAAAACCATGCTCAGACCGGATGGTAGAAGCTAAAGTTTGACCTCTGCTGAATCAACAGTCAGAGGTCTTTTTCAACAAATTTACTTAGAACAGCCGCATCCGCAGTCAGTTGCAGCTTCGACTTCTGCGTCCATCAATGCTTCGGTTTCCAGCTGTTCTTTTTCTTCTTTTGCTTCTTTCTTGGATTTGGTAGAACAACAGCAACCGCAGTCAGTAGCAGCCTCAACTTCTGCATCCATGAGTGCTTCGGTTTCTACTTGTTCCTTTAACTCTTCTTTCTTGCTCATCGGAAAATCTCCTACATAGTTAAATTATTTATATTGATTGTGCAGGAGAAAGTCCCGGTCATTGGCCAAAATGCACAAAAATGAGACCTTTGAAGACTATTCAACGTCTTTGACTCGCAAATCAGAAAGCCTGTAACCGCAAACAAAAAGCATGAATAAATATGCGACACCGGCAACAGCAATCAGCCCGCAGAGGATAGTCATTTTCATGGCCCAGCTCATTTGCAGATGTGCCCAATCAATCTGCATCTGGGCAGCAAAAAGAATCGCACACAACACTACGGAGGAAACAAATACCGACATAAACAGCTTCCTCCAGCCCTCAACCGGGGTAAAAATCTTTCTCTTTCTCAGAATGCAAAGAAGAATTGTGCTGTTAAAACAAGCTCCAAGCCCTACAGATAAAGCCAATCCTGCATGAGCGAATAAAGGGACATTAATAAGGTTAAAAAGCTGAGTAACAATCAAAGCTGCGCAAGCCACTTTCACCGGGGTCTTAATGTCTTTTTGAGCATAAAAACCCGGGGCAAGAATCTTAATCCCAATCAAGCCGATAAGTCCGATGGAATAGCCCAAGACGGCATTTGAGGTTTGGACAACATCGTTCGGCCCGAACAATTTGCTTTGAAAAAGGACGGATACCAATGCATCCGAAAGAAAAGCCAAGCCTAAAGCCGCAGGAATGGCAAAAGCAATAATCAGCTTAAGGCCCCAGTTGAGCAGCGCGTTATATTTGTCCATCGAGCCCTTTGCAAAAGCCGCCGAAAGACTTGGAAGCAGAACCGTACCGAGAGCCACGCCAAGCAAAGCGGTTGGGAACTCCATTAAACGGTCGGCATAAGTCAGCCAAGTAACCGAACCTTCGGCTAAGAAAGAAGCGATATTGGTATTGATAAGAATAGAGATATGTGCAACGCCGACTGCAAACAAAGCCGGAACCATAAGTTTTAGGACTCTTCTTACGGCAGGATCCTTAAGAGCAGTAAGCGGAGAAACAGGTTTCGGCAGCAAACCTCTCTTCCACAAGGCAGGAATTTGAACGGCCAGCTGAAGAAAGCCGCCAGCCATGACGCCGATAGCCAAAGCAAAGATCGGTCTTTCCATATGCGGCGCTAAAAACAAAGTAGCGCAAATCAAAGACAGATTCAAAAGAATTGGAACAGCAGCCGGAATCGCAAATTCTTTCCATGTATTTAAAATGGATGAGCTAAGGGCAACCATTGACATGAAAAAAATGTACGGGAACATAATTCTTGTCAACTGGCTTGCTGTAGTGAATGTCTGCGGTTCTTCATACAAGCCTGAGGCAATAATCCAAACAAGAATCGGCGCACATAGAGAGCCTAAAACGCTGATAAGAAGAACGACACTGGCCAATAAGCTTGCAACCCTGTCAATAAACGTCTTAGCTTCATCTTGTGCCTTAGTAGACTTTGCATCGGCAAGCATCGGTACAAAAGCTTGCTGAAAAGCACCTTCCGCAAAAAGACGGCGTAATAAATTCGGAAGTCGAAATGCCACGTAGTAGGCGTCGGTATCTCCGCTAACGCCGAAAAATCGTGCAATTAAAATATCTCTGATAAGACCTGTGATTCTTGAGATAAGAGTCATGCCTGAAATCACTGCCGCACTTCTAAAAATACTCACTTCTACCTCTTAATCTCTTTTTGCGTATAGGAAAACTAAAAAACAGGTGCCGAGAAGTCCTCAGCTTTTAAAGCACAACATTCTAATCGTGTAAAATGCAGACTTCGGGATTTATCCGCACGTCTGCCTTAAAAATAACAGTTTGTGTGCGAATCTGTCTGCTCTCTTAAGTAAATGAGGGAATTTTTAGGAACTGGCACAACATGTTGTTTTCAAAATCTAATCTCTCTCAGCAATAACAAATTCGGGTTTATTCCTAGCGGAAAGATTTTTCTTGAAGTTTAGTCCTGAAATATGCCAAAAGATACATTTTTACAATACTTTCACATAGTCCATTAATTTTAATTTTGTTGTATACTCTCGGACTTGTTTGATGACGGCTGCCTCGGAACTGTCGTCTAGTATTAATTTTATTTAACAACCGGCCTAGCCCTAATATTGCAGTGGCAACCGGTGATTTTTTGTACAAGCCACTCGCATAGGCAAGGAATTTAAACAATGGCAAATACTAAACAAGCTCGCAAGCGCGCTATTCAGTCAGTTGCTCGCAACAAGCACCTCTCTGCTCAGCGTTCTCGCTATCGTACAGCAATCAAATCCGTCCGCAAAGCTATCGCTACTGGCGATAAGGCTGCTGCTCAGCAGGCTTACACTGCTGCTCAGTCCGTTATTGACTCCATGGCTGATAAGAAAGTTCTTCACAAGAACGCAGCTGCTCGTCATAAGAGCCGTTTGACCGCATTTATCAAGGCAATGGCCTAATAGTTCGGACGAATTCGTTAAGGGGACCTTCGCGGTCCCTTTTTTCATGCGTGTTTGCCACAAATGCCATGAAATAAATTCTTTCCTTATTCAATCTTCTTTACATTAAATCTATAATTCGAGAATTAACCTCGAATTTGAGGATTTTTTATAACATCTTTGTAAGGATAGGTTTGCCAATGTCAAATCTGATGAATACCTACGGCCGTCTCCCTGTCGAATTTGATCATGGACAAGGTGTTTGGCTTTGGGATAAAGAAGGTAATAAATACTTAGATGCGCTCGCCGGTATCGCTGTTAATGCTGTCGGACATGCCCATCCTCGCCTTGTAAAGGCCATCAGTGATCAAGCCTCAAAGTTAATTCACTGCTCTAATTATTTCCAAATCAGCCTTCAAGAACAGGTAGCTGCCAAGCTGCTGGAACATTCCGGATTAGACGCTGTTTTCTTCTGCAACAGCGGCCTCGAAGCCAACGAATGTGCCTTTAAGATTGCTCGAAAATACGGTCATCAGAAAGGAATCAAGGTTCCTACCATCGTCGTTCTCAAAAAAGCATTCCACGGACGTTCAATCTCCACTTTATCTGCGACCGGTAATCCCGGCGTTCGCAAAGATTTCGATCCGTTCATGGAAGGAATCATTCAAATTGATGAAAATGATTTAGACGGACTCCGCGAACTGGCCAAGACCAACAAAGATATCGTTGCTTTGATGTTTGAGCCGATTCAAGGTGAAGGCGGTGTCAATCCGATTGATCTGTCCGCCATGAAAGAATACCGCCGAATCTGCGACGAAAATGATTGGCTTTTGATGGTTGACGAAATCCAATGCGGGCTCGGACGTTCCGGCAAATGGTTTGCTCATCAATGGGCAGAAATTAAACCTGACGTCATGACCTTGGCCAAAGGACTTGCAGGCGGCGTTCCTGTTGGTGCCGTCGTTGTTGACAACAAAGCCAATATCTTCACGCCGGGCAACCATGGTTCTACTTTTGGCGGCAATCCTCTGGCAATGCGCGCTGCATTGGAAACCTTGAGCATTATCGAAGATGAAAATCTTGTTGAAAATGCCTACAACGTTGGTAAGAAGCTTAAAAAAGATCTTTCTAAGTCTTTAAACGGTTTCTCCGGCGTTCTTGAAATCAGAGGAAAAGGCTTAATGCTCGGTGTAGTTCTCGACCGCGACGCACATGATTTGTTGGAACCGGCTCTTAAAGCAGGTTTGACGTTCAGCGTCACAGCCGGCAATGTAATCCGACTTGTTCCTCCGCTAATCCTTACGGAAACTGAAGCTGAAGAAATCGTTAAGCGTCTTACTCCGCTGATTCGTGCTTTCCTAGCCCAGCCTAAAGTCTAAGCCGCAGCGCCTGAAGTCAAAAAGCGAACTCCGATGAGTTCGCTTTTTGTTGGCGGAAAGAAAAGTCAGAACTAGACTATAACGACTTCCGGCTCAAGCTTGACGTTAAAGCAGTTTTTGACACGAACACGAATATCTTGCGCCATCCCGACAACGTCTTCGCCAAAAGCACTGCCGTAATTGACAATAATCAAAGGCTGTTTTTCATAGACACCGACATCGCCCATTCTTAAGCCTTTTAATCCGGCATTATCGATAAGCCAAGCTGCCGAAACTTTATAGCGTCCTCCGGCCATCGGATAAGCGACCACTGACGGATTCTTTTCCTGCAGGGCATGAAACTCTTCACGGCTTAACACCGGATTCTTGAAGAAACTGCCTGCACTTCCAAGTTTATGGGGCGAAGGAAGTTTTCTCTTTCTGATAGCAATCACGGAGTTGTAGATATCCGTTGGATGAAGCTCCGGTGCATGATTGGACTGCAGATGCTCTCTCAGGTCCTTATAGCTAATCACCGGTTCCCATTTCTTAGGCAGCTTGAAAGTCACAGAGGTAATAAAAGCATTCTTCATCTCCGGCTTCTTGAACACGGAGGTTCTATAGCCGAAATCGCACTCTTCATTACTGAGGACTTTGCGTTCTTTAGTCTTCAGATCAAAATATTCAACGCAATGAATTCTCTCGGCCACTTCCATACCGTAAGCACCGATATTTTGAATCGGAGCACCGCCCACCGTTCCCGGAATCAAGGTAAGGTTTTCTAAACCGGGCTTTTTCGCATCCAATGTTCTTAGAATAAAGCTGTGCCAATCTTCACCGGAAGCGGCTTTGACGTAATAGAACTCTTCATCTTCGCCGGCCGCTTCGACCCCATAAAGATGGTTGCGGAGAATAATTCCATCAAAATCCTGACTGAACAAAATATCTGAGCCGCCTCCGAGAATTAAAAACCTTTTCTCCGGGTATTGGGAAAGGAAGTCCGCAGCCTTCTCTAAGTCCTCGGCGGTTTCAATATCAGCGAATTCTTTAGCTTTCGCAGTTATCCTAAATGTATTTAACTTCGTGAGGTCAACGTCATTCTTAACGGAAAAGCTCATAAAGATGCTCCGATTCTTATGCTTTTAGTCTATTTAGTATTTTCTCTCTAATACTGTCGTTATCCAAGCCGCATTCTTTAAACAAAGAAGCATTGTCTCCTTGTTCCACAAACTTGTCGGGAATACCGACTTGCAAAACTGGAACTGCTCCGCCAAATTCTGCAATGGCTTCCAAACAAGCAGAACCTGCTCCGCCTTGAATAACATTTTCTTCAGCGGTCACAATTAAATCATGATTTTCGGCCGCTTCTTTAATAATTTCTTTATCCAAAGGTTTCACGAACCTCATATCGACAAGAGTTGCGTCAAGTTCTTCTGCCAGCGGAAGCAATTGATAAACCATGGAGCCGAAAGCCAAAATGGCCACACGTTTTCCTTTTTCCTCCCCTGATTTTCTCATTACTCTAGCCTTGCCAAGCGGCAGCTCCTGCATCTCTTCGACAATCTCAACGCCCGGCCCCTTCCCTCTCGGATAGCGGACAACAGCGGGACCGTTGTATTTATACCCGGTATAAAGCATCTGGCGCGTTTCATTCTCATCACTTGGTGCCATGATGACCAAATTCGGAATGCAGCGCAAAAAAGAAAGATCGAATGCGCCGTGATGGGTTGCGCCGTCAGCCCCTACAATTCCGCCTCTGTCAAGCGGAAAGAGAACCGGCAGATTCTGCAAAGCTACGTCATGAACGATCTGGTCGAAGGCTCTCTGGGAAAAAGTTGAGTAGATCGCACAGACAGGCTTCATACCGTCAATTGCCAAGCCGGCGGCAAATGTCACCGCATGCTGCTCCGCAATGGCAACATCAAAAAATCTATCCGGGAACTTCTTAGCAAAATTAGTAAGCCCTGAGCCGGATTCCATTGCCGGCGTAATACCTACAATCTTCTTATCTTTGGCTCCTATCTCGCAAAGCCAATCACTAAAAACTTCCGTGTAAGTCTTTGCATGAGCTTTGGCTTGAATTCCTACCTTCACATCAAACGGTGAGATGCCGTGGTACTGTGTCGGGTCATGAGCTGCCGGCTCATAGCCGTGGCCCTTCTCTGTGACGATATGAAGAACCAATGGACCAGGTAGCTCCTTCATGTTCTTGAGCAAAGGAATCAAAGCTTTCAAATCATGTCCGTCGATAGGACCGTGATAATTAAGACCAAACTCTTCAAAGAGTGTGGAAGCCGGAGCTACGATGCCCTTACTGTATTCTTCCGCCTTTCTTGTCAAATCATAGAGGCGCGGAATCGGACGAACCAAAGCCTTTACCGATTCACGGGCTTGGGCGTAAAAGCGTCCGCTCATCAAACTGAAGAAATGCTTGCTCAACGCTCCTACGGGAGGGGAAATAGAACAATCATTATCATTTAAGATAACCAAAAGGCGAATGTCTTTCATGTCGCCTGCACAGTTCATGGCTTCAAATACCATGCCTGCGGTCATTGCTCCGTCGCCGATAACTGCCACGTGATGCCGGTCTCTGAGTCCTCTTTCACGTGCGGAGACTGCCATACCTAAAGCAGCGGAGATGGAAGTTGAAGAGTGACCCGTTCCGAATGCATCAAATTCGCTCTCGGTAATCTTCGGAAAACCGGACAAGCCTTGGTATTGGCGAAGATGAGCCATCTGCTCTCTTCTGCCGGTAAGAATCTTATGGGCATATGCCTGATGGCCGACATCCCAAATGAGCTTGTCTTCAGGTGTATCAAAAACGTAGTGAATTGCAATGGCTAATTCGACGCAGCCTAATGAGGAAGACAAATGCCCTCCGGTTTTGGAGACTGAATCAATAATAAAGGCCCGAAGCTCTTTTGCTAAGACCTCAAGCTCCGGAATACTTAGTTTTTTTAGATCCCCCGGAGAATTAACGGTTTCAAGCAGCTCATACATAGTTAGTGATCCCGGGAATAAATAAAGTCGGCAATTTCTCTCAGACGGAGTGTTTTATTGCCGCCGACGATATTTTCAATTTTTTGCACTGACGCTAGGGCCAGCTCATATTGTTCTTTTGCTAACTCACGAGATTTATCTAATCCTAAAATAGAAACGTAAGTCGGCTTGTTTTCTAATGCGTCTTTACCGGCCGTTTTACCAAGCTTCTCTGCGCTTGAGACAACGTCCAAAATGTCATCGACAATCTGAAAAAGCAAACCTACGGCATTACCGTAGGATGAAAGTGCTTCAACCAATTCCTCGCTGGACGATTCTTCTTTCGCACACCAAATGCCCGACATAACGGCAGCATGAAGAAGAGTCCCTGTCTTCAAGGCATGCATGTGCCGGAGCTCTTCCAAAGTCATCTTTTTACCGACCATAGATAAATCGATGGCTTGTCCGCCGCACATACCGCGGCTCGAAGCAGCGTCTGCAAGTAAAGAAATAAGAACCAGCTTTTGGTGAGGATTAAGAGTAGTCTCAGAAATATAAATGAAGGCTTCCGGCTGAAGCGCGTCTCCGGCAAGCATTGCCATCGCCTCGCCGTATTTTGCGTGAGTTGTGGGCTTTCCGTGACGCAGCATATCATTATCCATACACGGGAGATCATCATGGATCAATGAATATGAATGGACACACTCAATGGCAAGGGCAACTCTGTCGGCGTTGTGCTCATCAGCCCCAAATAGTTCGCTCACTGCGTATACCAGGAGAGGACGGACTCTTTTTCCGCCTCCTATAACGGAATAACGCATGGCTTCATGCAGGATTTTGGGTTCAAGATCTGTTGGAGGCAAAAGCTCTCCTGCAGCTGCCTCCACTCTTTGCTGGCAATCTTTGACCCACTCTTTAAAACTTTTACACATATTTCTTTTTATTGTTAACTAAAAAGGCACATCGTCTTTTAAGTCTGAAGAAGTGATTGCTGTCAGTTCGGAATCCAGCTTCTGAATTTTTTTCTGAGCTTCATCCAAAAGTTTTTGACAATGAGAACCTAATTCGATACCTCTCTGATATGTCGCCACGGACTCTTCCAGAGTAAGGCCGCCTTGGCTCATTTTATTGGAAAGCTGTTCCAATTCAGCCAAAGCCTCTTCGTAGGACATTTGAGAAATTTCCTTTGTTTTATCTTGTGCCATTTTTCTTGCTTTTCTCAGAAAGTAGTACTTTACCTAACTTTATCCTATTTACAAAGGATTTTAATTGGTTGAAGGTCTAGAAAGCGCATGAAATTCAGATCTGAAAGATATTCAAACGAATTCTATTCACCTCAGAAAACACCGGGATTTCGTTCCATGCCTTCGTACCAAACATTACAATCTCGGCATTAACCGGAGAGATTATGATTTATACCACTTTGATGAATGTTCAGGAACTCCACGCAATCCTTGTTAATCAAAAGATTACAGGCAAAAAAGCTCCTCTTTGTGTTCTTGACTGCCGCTGCAGTATCGGAAATCCGGACATCGGCATAGAACTTTACAAAGAGGGTCATATCCCGGGAGCGGTTCTATGCGATTTTGATAGGGTTGTTACAGGCAAGGTCTGTCACGGAACAGGCCGTCACCCAATGCCCGACCGAGAAACTTTTATCAAGAACATGGAAGCCCTCGGTGTAAGTTCCGATAAACAGATTGTCCTTTACGATCAGGGAGGACTTGGATTTGCAACTAGGTTATGGTTCCAGCTTCGTTGGATCGGCCTGGAAAAAGTCGCTGTCCTCGACGGCGGTTATCAAGCATGGGTAAATCAGAAATTCCCGGTTTCGACTGAACCAACAGTCCCGGAGGCCGGTGAGATTAAAGCTAACGCACCGCTGGAAATCCCAACAGAAATGGAAACGGTGCAGGACAATTTAAATACTCATGAGTATCTTGTCGTGGATGCCCGTTCAGACTCTCGTTTCCATGGTATCGGCGAAACTATTGATAAAAAAGCGGGCCACATTCCGGGTTCCGTTTGCCGTCCCGGCTCTATGAACTTCAACAAAGACGGAACTTTCAAATCTCCGGTTGAACTTCGTAAAGAATTTCTTGAGCTGTTAGACGGGAGGAAACCGAGTCAAATCATCAATAGCTGCGGCTCCGGGGTCAATGCCTCTGTTAATCTGTTTGCAATGGATATGTGCGGTTTAGTCGGATCTCATCTTTATACAGGTTCTTGGAGCCAATGGATTGACGATGAATCCAATCCTATTGTCTGCAATTAACGAGCAACTTTTTTCTTGGAGGTTTAGGAATCCGTAAACCTCCGAGACATTCAAGAATGCAGATTAATGCGTATGCAAAGACCCAGTCGCTACGATTGCAAGCAGAACGCCTAGGACAATAAAAAGCATCTGCGTAAAAAAGGCCGTTCTGCCCTTCTTGATCATCTCCGGCATCAAATCGGACAAGGCAATGTAAATAAAGCTCGCCGCAGCCACGGCAAATGCGTATGGAATGAGCCAGCTGACCTTGTCTAAGAGGAAGTAGCCGAGAATACCGCCGATTACGGACGTAAAGCCCGAAAGCAGGTTATAGAACAAGGCTCGGCCTTTACTGAAGCCGGAATGAAGAAGAACCATAAAGTCTCCGACCTCTTGCGGAATTTCATGGGCCATAATGGCCAATGCCGTAATCCAACCTAAACTCGGCGTCACCATAAAGGCGCTGGCAATCAATACGCCATCTGTCAAATTGTGAAAGGCGTCTCCAAGAAGAATCGCTTGACCTCCTCTGCCTTGGCTTTTTCTGCTCTCTTCGATCATTTGAGAAACATTTTCTGCTTCGTGATGAGAGAAAAATTGTTCAATACCGAAAAGAATCAAAACGCTTAAAAGAAGAGTCCATCCGATATAGGTAGCATCTTCATGATGCTCGAAGGCCTCCGGAAGGAGATGCGTGAAAGAAACGGCCAGGAGAAGTCCTGCCGACAGGCATAACATCTTGGACATATATCTATCCAAGAATCGAAAACTGATCAACCCGGCCAACACGATAGAAAGTGCCGAGGAGATTACTGTTGCTAAGATAATTTGCAGGACTATTGACATACTCTTCCTTTACGAACGTAAGAGTACTACGCCAGAAGCAAAAATTCGCTGAGAAGAGCTTAAATCAAGAAAAGAGGCTTCAGGATTCTTCTTTGCGAATGCTCAGTTTTTCTTTTTTATGCCAGCTTCTCGTAAACGCCTCTTCGACGCTAGTCGGAGGAGTCCAATTTAAAAGCAGACGGTTTTTGGTTATGTCTTCAACGCGGCTTTCAAAGAAAAATTCTCCCCAAGTGCGCCTTCCGATATAGCTATTGAAAAGGGACAAGAGCTTTTTAGGGAACGGCCATAGCATACACGGCCGGTGCCCGGTTCTGGCAAGCAGCTTAAAAATCTGCAATGTTGACAAGTCCTGGCCGTCGCTCACCAGAAAAACCTCATTGGCTGCTTTCTCATGCACGGAGACGCACCTTAGAAAATCTACAAGATTATCAATGCTAACCAATGAGCGCTCGTTATCTCCCGTACTGCCCAATGGGAGGGGCAGGCAGAACTGAACCATCACTTGGACCGCTCTGAAAAGATTGCTGCACTCGGGTCCGTAAACCATGGGACAGCGGACGATCACAAGCTCCATTTTGCTTTCTTCCGCTATTTTTCTGAGCTCTCTCTCGGCCGCAAGCATGGTCTTGCCAAGCGCAAGTTTCGGACGAGGTACCGAGTCTGCATAGAACTTTTTACCGGGCGGCGTGACTTCCCCGTCGACTTCAATCGTACTGAGAAAAACAAATCTTTTTACGCCAGCCTGAGCGGCGGCTTGAGCAAGATACACTGAGCCAAGCACAAATATTCTTTGCAATGTTGAAATTTCAACCGGCGTTCCGTGATTGGCTTTCTCCAAGGCACTGGCATGGACCACTACATCAACTCCTTCCAGTGCTTCACGCAGATTTGGTCTTTCTTCGAAGGGCTCACAGCAAAAACATGAAACTTCCGGGTGATCTACCATTTTCCCAATGCGGGAGGTCACGCGCACATCAAATTCCTTTTTGCGCTTTAATAGATCTAATACCATGGCGTTGCCGACATATCCGCGGCATCCGGTAATGAGGATTTTAGTTTTCATGTGCTTAGTATTTAGCCAAATGTTAGGTACATTTAACGTCTATTTTTTCATTCGGGAGAACGCAATTGCTGGTGCTACTATGCCATATCATCAAGTAATCGTATTCTATAGGAGAAAAAACGATGGATTTTCTTGAACTGTCCAAGAAGCGCTTCACAGCTAAAAAATTTGATCCTTCCAAAAAGATTCCGGAAGACGACATCAAGAAACTAAAAGAGATTCTCAGACTATCCCCTTCTTCAGTTAACAGCCAGCCTTGGGTATTTATTTTCGGTTCCAGCGATGAGGCTAAGAAAAAAATCCGTCCGGCCGTCAACGACTTTAACTGGCCTAGAACAGATACATGCTCGCACTTTGTCGTAATCGCCGTCAGAGACGGGCTTAGCGACAAATTCTTGGAAGAAATCCTTGATCAAGAAATTAAGGACGGAAGACTTTTAAGCGATCAGATTGTCAAAGAACAAAGAGAATCCAGAAAATACTTCGTCGGGCTCCGCGACTCAGCACACACGACTTTGACTTGGGAAGCAAAGCAGGCCTACATTGCCATGACTACCCTTCTCTACGGGTCAGCTAGCTTAGGAATTAACTCCACTCCTATTGAAGGCTTTGAAGAAGAAACGATGGACAAGATTCTTGGTTTGGATAATTACGGTTTGAAATCGGTTTTGCTTGTCACACTCGGATACGATGCCACCGATGACCACAACGCCGCTCGTCCTAAATCCAGACTTCCGTTAGATAAGATTATTTGGGAAATGAAGTAATCTTTCTCCCTCAGATTCAAGCACGAAATACAATTTTTTATGAAGGTTAACTCGACTTTGCTTTTAATCTCGTTTTAGGAGATAGCCATCGACAAAATCTACTAGCTTGAATCCAGATTTTTAACAGAAGGAGGAGCCTGGCGCCAAAAATCGGCAAGGGCAATGCAGCAAAATGGTCGAATTGCCGTTTTGTTATATTTCTTTTTGCTTCGTCTGAGGCTATATCAAATGGTTCCTCCGGTTTGCTTATCATCTAAAACACAGGCGCAGCTGGTTTCGTCCGTGACCAGCCCGTCAACTTTCTCGGAAAAGTTCCCGCGCCGAATGGCACGTGCGATTTGTTGCGGACTCCGTTGGTGTTGCTCAACGTAGCCTAAACAGACTGTTCTAAGCAATTGCCGATAGCGGTGTGCATTTGTGCAATTTGAGCTATTAGCTTTGGTTTTGCGTTCAAAAGCTTTGCAATTGGCTTGTTTACGCGAGTATCTTTTTTGCCTTTATTGCGCTTTAATTCCCGACAGACGGTAGAAGAAAGCACTTCAATGATAGAAGCTCTCTTTTTTGGGTCAGGCCTGCCTTCCGGAGGCTACAAATCAAGTATCTTTTGTTTTCATCGAGGTGTTGGTGCATTTCGTCTTTAGATGTGGTAGTCGAGGACGAAAGAGTTAATCACCTCAATTTCCAAATCTACTCTTTTATTTTCAAAAACTTATTAAGAAATTGCATTTCTTTTTTAATATAAGGTGATAATGCGGAGGAAGCCAGAAACGCTGGAGATATAAGAACGAGCGGATTGGTGCAGCTGACTGTTTCGACAAAAAATCTATACATTGCTGGTTTCAATTCGCGAAAGAAATTTTCACTCAATGTGGTAAGGAAGCTGCCTTATATCGTTTTTTGGTAGAAGAAATGGAGTTAAGAAAGTACCAGCAAACAGATTGCAAAGAAGTAACGGAACTATTTTATAAAACCGTTCACATCATCAATGCAAAAGATTATACAAAAGAACAACTCGATGTATGGGCGCCCGGACAAGTAGATTTAGAAAAATGGAGCCAGTCACTACAAGAGCATTATTGTATAGTGGCTATTGACAATAAAACTATCGTAGGTTTCGGAGATATAGATAAAGACGGTTATCTGGACCGCTTGTTTGTTCATGCACGTTACCAAGGAAAAGGCATTGCAACGGCTATTTGCAATAAACTTGAGCAAGCAGTTGAGGGAAAAATTACAACTCACGCTTCCATTACAGCGAAACTATTTTTTGAAAAACGAGGATATAAAGTCATAAAAAAACAAGAGGTAGAAAGACAAGGAATTTTTCTTACTAATTTTGTGATGGAGAAAGATAAATAAACGAATAATGCTGAGAACACGGGACTGGTGAGGTGGTCTGTTCATTTTTTGATGTGTTCGGCCTGGGCCAATGTTACCCCTTAAGTCAGCTGGAAGGAGCTAACAACAAAATAAAAGTGCTCAAACCTACTGTTTACGGCTTCAGAGACTTCGGGTGTTTCTCGCTAAAGATAAAAGGAGTTCTATCCGAGAAGCGTTTCTCACCTTGGGATACTATGAAACGTGGCTATGCTTTGCTCGAGTCTAGCTCATGGAATACCCCACCCTTCTCCGTAATACTTGAAGAGCCACTCTTCTCGAAAGTACTCATTAATTTTCTATACAAGATTTGAGAAAATCACCACATGTTTAAAGGTCGGCTTTTTCTTCCAATCTTTGTTTTTGGCTTAAGCGTATTTTGCCAAGGGACCAGTGCACTCGAAAAAGACGACAGACTCACTATAACTATCGGATATGTGAGACAAACAACAACCAACATAGACGATGACGCCATTGGTCCAACGGTTGAGTATCTTCAGGAAAAACTCAATGATAAGTATTCGTTTAGGTTAGTAGCTCTTACCTCCTCGAACCTTATTAGCGAAATCAAATCTATTAAGCCGGAATTTCTTATCGTTCCCAGCGAATACTTCATTCAAATTACTGCATCGGAAGGCCTAGGAGCTCACGATATAGCGGTTAGAAAGACGATTTTTTCTTCCGAGGCTTCCCGCTCAATTGGTTCTGCTTTCATCACCTCAAAGAATCGAGGCGATATAAAGACAATTGAGGATCTGAAAGGAAAAACGGTTTCAACAGCCGATACCGATACCGTCGGAGATTGGTGGGCAGCTTTGGGAGAAATTAAAAGAAGAGGCCTTGATCCGGAGAACTTTTTCTCGGAAGTCCGGCTCGCCCCGTTCTTCTTTGCAGGAGTAGTCGCCGAAGTTTTATCAGGTAAATCGGATGTAGGCATTCTTCCAACATGTGCTCTGGAGCAGCTCCAGGCCGAAGGCCTCCTTTCGCCAGGCGCCGTTAAAGTGATAGAAGCGGTGCCTAATAATCGTGACCAGGAACCCTTTTATTGTGCCCGCTCAACCGTAGGTCTTTACCCCGGAACCGTTATGGCTTCAATGCAGAATGCTCCGGATAAAGTCGTTAAGGACATTACGGTTGCCCTCTTTACAATGCCGAACACTAACAAAAGAGAATGGGCTGTCAGCAATGACTTTTCTGAGATGTTGGCCCTGATGAAAGACCTGAAGTTCGGCATGTTCGAGAACCTTCGGGATTATTCGGTAAAGAACCTTCTCAAGACTTATTCAACGGAAATATTTATCGCTCTGCTTGTCCTTCTGTTTCTTTTCTTGAATGAGATCAGAATCCATCGTCTGGTTGACAAACGCACCGCTCAACTTTCATCGGCATTAAAGGCCAAAGAAGCCGCCGAACAAGAGGCCATCGAAGGACGCAAACGTCTTTCCCACATTGAAAGATCGGGAGTTATCTCCCAAATGTCCAATATTATTGCCCACGAGCTAAAGCAGCCTTTAGGAGCACTCATCAATTATGCCGCCCTACTGAAGCTCAAAGCAAAACAACATGGTTCCGGAGACGACATTACTGCAAAGGTTATCTCCAACATTGACAGTGAAGCCCGGAGAATCGCCTCCATTGTCGACAGCGTCAGAAAATTTGCTAAGAAGGAACAAGCCCCGCAAGTACCTTCCGATCTTCTCAAAATTACTGAAAAAGCTTTGAGGACATTTGCTCAGCAAGAAGATCCGGATGCTTCGATTCCTCTTAAATCATCAGTTCAAGAAGCGCCCATCCTTGCAGATCCTTTGTCTTTGGAACTATTAATTCTGAATATTATCCGAAACGGAGCTTCGGCAAGTTTGACCGATACCGGCAAAGTCAGTGTAAAGATCGACCTGGAGGATTTAGGAAACAAATGGCTGCTGAAAATATCCAATAAAGGCAAAAGTCTCTCGGATTCTCAATTTGCTCGTCTCTCATCTCTCAGCGAAAGTGTCAAACCTGAGGGTCTGGGACTTGGATTGGCAATTGTCCGTGAGATCGCCGATAACCACTCTGCCGCGTTAAATTTTGAAAGAAGACCGGGAGGCGGAGTAACTGCCAGCATTTCAATAGAAAAATTACAAAGGAAGAACTAAATGGAAGACCTTCAAAAACAAGCTCTCATAAGGATTGTCGATGATGATGAGAGTCTTCTCTTCTCCACCCAGATTTACTTAGAGGCTCTTGGATGGAAAGTAGTGACATACAACAATGCCGTAGACTTTCTAAACCGAGATAATTTGAATTTGCCCGGCTGCTTAATCTTGGACGTTCGTATGCCTCGGATGACAGGTCTGGAACTGCAGGAGCTCTTAGAAAGCCGAGGGTTCGCGCATTTTCCTATCATCTTTCTCTCAGGTCACGGCGACATTGAAATGGCCGTTCATACGATGTCCCACGGGGCGGTTACTTTCTTAGAAAAACCCGCTGACCCGGAAAAACTGGCTGAGGCTGTACAAAAAGCCGTCAGTATCGGCATAAAGAAGGGAAGCGCGGAGAAAGAATTAAGAGATCTCCGCAGAAAATTCAACTCCCTGACTCCTCGAGAGGTCGAAGTTATCAAGCTTGTAAGCAAAGGTCTTTCTAACAAAGAAATAGCAGAGTCGCTGAATGTAGCGTTAACCACAGTAAAAATGCACCGGGGCAACGCCGTCGACAAGTTAGAAGTCCACTCTGCAGCAGAACTCACTAAAGCATTAGTCTCGTTAGGTGAAGCTCTATGATCTCTCGAAGACAGCTATTGGGCTCCCTTGCACTGGCAGCTGCCCCTCTGCAGTTAGCCTCTGCGCAAGGTCTTTCTCACCTGGACAAGCTCTGGGATGTGATCATCATCGGCTCCGGCTTAGCCGGCCTATCTGCGGCAGTATCTGCAAAAGAAAACGGTGCTGAAAAAGTTCTAGTGATTGAGAAGACTCCTTTGCTCGGAGGTCATTCCAAGTACTCCAGCGGCTCTTTTTGCGCTTGCCTTCCCACAAATGTTGATGCGCGAGGCCGGAAAGATTCTCCGGAGTTAATGGCTGAAGAAATATTTGAAGGAGGCGGACGAATCGGCAACATTGAGATCATCAGAACCCTAGCTGAACAAAGCCGGAGTGCTTACGAGTGGCTGGCATCTATGGGAGTTCGATGGTCGGGATCCTTTATCCCGGTAGGCGCGGTTTATCCTCGAGGCTTCCACGCGCAGGCCCCCTTACCTGGATTTGATTACGTCCTCAAGGTTAATCGAGCTGCCCGGGAATTAGGCGTAACTTTCCTCTTCAGCCATCGAGTCATAGATTTGCTTACGGACTCAAAGACCGGTGCAGTCAACGGTGTGGTAATAAGAAGTGAAGTAGGCCAGCTCAAATATCTTCTGGGAAAAGCCGTCGTCATTGCTACCGGCGGCTATACGGAAGATAAAGCCCTGCGCCAAAAATATGACCCGCGTCTGTCGCCCTCTTTAACCAGTACCGCCAATCCTTACGGACGCGGTTTGGACACCG
Organism: uncultured Sutterella sp.; assembly: GCA_900542195.1. Taxonomy (GTDB): domain Bacteria; phylum Pseudomonadota; class Gammaproteobacteria; order Burkholderiales; family Burkholderiaceae_F; genus Turicimonas. The sequence goes on from UQNA01000013.1 coordinate 31,763, forward strand.
CAACCGGAGACGGCCTCAAAATGGCTGTGGCAATCGGGGCCGACACTTTTGACTTGGAACACATTCAAACGTTGTTTTATCTCGGAGGACGTTTACTCGACTACGTCGGCGGCGATATCTATTTAGATCCGACGGGCAAAAGATTTGTGAATGAAGGAGAAACGCTTAAAGAAATCTCCGATACGGTTCTAACTCTAGGGTTACCCGAGATTTGGGTTCTCACTGATTCCAAATCCCACAAAGGACCGAATTTCGAAAACCGGGTAAAGAACGGAATCGTCAACAAATGCGCATCTTTGGAAGAAGTAGCCGCCGTAATGCATTGTCCGGTATCGAATTTAAGAGATACTGTCATGGCTTACAACTTTGATGCCGCTTCCGGAAAGGATTCTCAATTTCATAAAACAACGGTTCTGCAGCAGATTAACCTTCCGCCCTATTTTGTTGGAAAAGAAAAACTCGCTGTTCACTACTGCTGCGGAGGCCTAAAGTGTGATGCAAAAGCCCGGGTGCTCGATATCTATGAAGAACCAATCGGCGGTCTTTACGTAGCCGGAGAAGCGTCAGGAGGCATTCACGGAAAAAATAGGATGGGAGGCTGCTCGCTTGTGGAATGTGTTGTTTTCGGAAGGATTGCCGGCAAGGAAGCTGCAAAATTGTCTTCTTAACCGGAAAGACGCTCAGAGCTGAGGATCCGACGCCTGTTTTTTCTCTTGAAATATAGCGCCTCGGTAAAAAGAAAAAGACTGGAAAGAACAGCTGCCAACATGTTCTTAACCAGTCGAAATCTAAGGAGAACTAAATGTCGTTAAAGAGAACTCTCTATCAACAAGACAAATTTTAAAGAGAACTCTTTCCTTCCAATACCTCCTTTAGTACATAAAGCTTTTTCTTTAAGTAATTCTTCGTACCAAAAATTTTCTTTGGTTGTTAAGATATATAGGTCTAATAATTACTCCTACTGAAATGATTATGAATCAAGCCACCAATAATCTGACCGCTATTGTGGTTGCGGCAGGAGTCGGCTCCCGCATGGGAGATAAGTCTCCTAAACAATATAAAAAAATCGGCACCAAGACGATGCTGGAACTATCAATCGATGCATTATTGGCTGAACCGAGAATTACACGGGTTATCGTTGTGGTATCCCCATCCGATATGCTTGCGCAGTCATTGAACTTCGACAACGATGCCGTGACGGTTGCCCGAGTGGGCGGTTTGACACGAGCTTCAAGTGTTCAAAACGGATTGTCTTATGCCGCATTCACCTCGAATGATTGGGTCCTCGTCCATGATGCCGCGCGCCCTTGCCTGCTCGCTTCCGACGTCTCAAAACTCATCGACACCTGCATTGAAAATGATAAGGGAGGTCTTCTCGCTGTTCGCATCAACGATACTTTAAAGAAGGAGTCCGACAACGGAACAGCTTCTCATACAGTCCCTAGAGACGGATTATGGGCTGCTCAAACTCCTCAGATGTTCAAGGCATTTGACCTAATAGATGCACTGGAGAAAGCTGGGGAAAGCGTCACCGATGAAGCAAGTGCGATGGAAAAAGCCGGTTGCTCTCCTCTCTTGGTGGAAGGCACGGAAACCAACATCAAAGTTACAAGACCTACAGATCTTTGGCTTGCCGAAGCGATTCTCTATACAAGAAATAAAGGACTGAAATGACAGTTAATTTAAGAGTGGGACAAGGCTACGACGTCCATAAACTCGTCGAAGGAAGAAAATTTATCCTCGGCGGCGTAGAAATTCCTCATGACAAAGGATTGCTCGGCCATTCTGACGCTGACGTTCTTTTGCATGCCATCACAGATGCGGTCTTAGGTGCGGCCGCCTTGGGAGACATCGGAAGACATTTCCCCGATACTGATGACAAATACAAAGGAGCCGATAGCGAATGGCTCTTAGCCGAGGCTATGCAGAAGGTTCGTGATAAAGGGTACAAACTCGTCAATCTGGACAGTACGGTCATTGCACAAAAACCTAAACTCTCCCCTTATATCAACGAAATTTGCATGAACCTGGCTAACATTCTGCAGATCGATGTAGATTGCGTCAATGTCAAAGCCAAGACAAATGAAAAATTAGGTTTTGAAGGTCAGGAACTGGGCGTAGTCGCCCAAGCTGTTGTATTGCTTGAAAAAGCTTAAGACTTCTGTTTTTCCGGCTTCAGCGCGCGGTTGATAAGGCTAGTGGCTACCAGCGGAATACTGACATGAATGCTTAAGCCGTTCGGAATATTCTGAGACAAGCGCACTGAACCGCCGGCAGCTCTCGCTGCTCTTTCAACAATTGACAAACCGAGCCCTGATCCGGTCGTGTTGCCGCGAGCTTGGTCTCCCCTTTCAAACGGGCGAAGAACTCTTTCAAACTGTTCTTCCGGCAAACCGGGACCGTCATCGGAAACCGTTAATTCCGCCAAGTTTCTCTTCTTGTTGTGCTTAAGAGAAATATTCAAGCGCAAAATGCCGTCCGTGCTTCTGCCGTACTTACCGGCATTAACGATAAGATTCTGAACGGCTCGGGAAATGTCCGTCGGATTAGCGCGAATTTCAAGGTTCGGATCCACCTCTTCAGTAAGCTGAACGTCCTCGGAGCTTTCCATACGGCTCGAAGCGATAGCATCGAGAACCGTCTGAGAAAAGTTAACCACCTCAAGAGGCTGTTCACCTTCCCGCACATAAGCCATAAACTGCTTAACGATGTTTTCCATCTGGTCCAAATCTGAACACATCGCATCGCGGGTTTCTTCCGATAATGGGGCTAATTCAACTTCCAGTCTTAAGCGCGTGATAGGCGTTCTGAGGTCATGGCTAACGCCTGCAAGCAAGACCTCACGGTCATTGGCCAGCCGTTTCAGGTCCTGCACCATCACATTAAAGCTTTCGTTAACTTCCTGAATTTCTTTAGGGCCGTCAATCGGCAGAGGTGCGGGTGCCCTTCCTCGCCCTAGTTCTCGGGCAAATCGGGCAAGACGTTCTAACGGTTCGATAATTCTGCTGGTCAATAAGACCGTAAACAAAGTCACGACAAAGAGCATGCCGATAAACCAGAAAATCCAGTTCTGACCTAATCGTTCCGGATTGATGTCTTTTTCAGTTCTAAGCCAGTATTCGTCACCGTCAATGGAAAAACTTACCCAAAGACCGGGCATGCCGTTGATGCTCGAGGCAAGTTTTGTTTTAGCACCAAGCTGTTGGGTGACAAATTCTTCGACCATCGCATTTACCCGATCACTAGGTAACGGCCGAACAATATCTCTGCTCTCTTTAGGAAGGATGACTAGACCTTCTCGTTGGGCTAAAGCCATGATCAGGTCGAATCGGTAACTCGTATCGGAGCTGATCAGAGCATAGCGGGTCAAGGTAGTGATCGATGTAATCCTTTGGGAAATACCTCTTGCCCGCGGCTCTTCATCCATCACGGATAAAACGTAGAGCCACGCCCCGATACTTGTTACCACAAGAATCAACAGCATCCCGAACGTTCTCCAAAATAGGCCCGAAGACCTAACGGGAGTACGCTGTTGAGAATCTGAATGCTGCTGTTCTTCCATAATTTAAGTTGATTACTTCAGAGCTTCGCTCTTTCCATCCGGAATAAAGACGTAGCCCAAACCCCAGACAGTCTGGAGATAACGCGGATTAGAAGGATCCTCTTCGATAATCTTGCGCAAACGAGAAACCTGAACGTCCAAAGAACGGTCAAAAGCCTCGTATTCCCTTCCGCGTGCCATTTCCATCAGTTTATCTCTGGAAAGCGGAACTCTCGGATGGCGTGCGAATGTCTTCAACACGGCAAATTCACCGGTAGTCAGAGGAATTTCTTCTTCGCCTTTCTTAAGTTTACGTGTACCTAAATCTAATGTGAAATCACCGAACTGTACGACCTCATCGCCCTTGCTTGGAGATCCCGGAGCTTCAACCGGTTCGCGTCTGCGCATAATGGCATGAAGACGAGCCAGCAATTCACGCGGGTTATAGGGTTTCGGCAAGTAGTCGTCGGCACCTAATTCCAAACCCAAAATACGATCAATGTCTTCGCCCTTAGCGGTCAGCATAAGGATCGGAGTATTGTCTTTCATGGCGCGGATGCGTCTGAGAATGGAGAAGCCGTCTTCACCCGGCATCATGACGTCTAAGACAACGGCATCAAATCGTTCACGAAGCCATAGGCGGTTCATCTGTTGAGCATTTTCAGCAACAGTGACATGCAACCCATTGTTTACTAAAAATTGACGAAGCAAATCGCGCAAACGAGCGTCATCATCGACTACCAGAACACGCGGAGGCCTCTTCGCAATAGATAACGAATCTTTTCTTGAATTTTCCATACCTTGCATATCGATCACCTAAAAATTACTGCTTTTACAGCTTGCAACAGAATTTATGCTATTTTTTAACCCTTTTGTAAATTAGAACTTCCTTTTGGGCACAGAGTTTTATAGCATTACATATAACAATAAACAAAGAACAGAACCGAGGCTTCCTTTGAAAACGTTAATTGGGATATCTGTAACAGTAGTGATTATTATGCTACCTATTGAAGCCGTAGTACAGGCACACCCTAACCAAGAACGTGTGTATCAAAATGTATCGGCCCACAATAAAGTACATAAGGGGCCGGCCTGCGCTTTTGATACCTTACCCATGGAAGAAAAGGCCGTAGCTTGGCTTGACATGTCCCCTCGCCATCGTGATTTCCATTGGAGGGCCATGAGCGCCGAGGAACGCCAGGAACTGAAAAAACATCTCCCTAACAACGCTAAGCAAGCCATGACTCATCGCTATGCGCCTAAGCATTTTTATGACGGCATGAGCGATGTTCCGACCGGTTGGCGCAAACGTTTAACTAACGAAGAAAGAATGATTCTGCGCGAGCAAATTGTTCACGCGCAAAAGAACTTAACCTCTACAAAGTCGAGAAACTCCAAGACCCCGGCTGAAGCTGAAAATGATCTTGAACTTCAAATTAAGATCCAAGAGCTCAACGAGAGGATGCACTCCGAATGCATCATGTTCTCCTTCAGTAATTCGGTACAGACTCTTCAGGAACCGAAGGACAATTTAGCAGTTCAGCAATCCTCTGACAGAGAGCTTTCTGCTCCGAAAGACCCTGTGGAGTTATCCGCTTCTTCTGCTCAACCTGCTAGCCCAAATCAAGAAACTCCGGCCTCTCAACAGTAGAATATGACCGTTAAATTGGACGGTTATAAATGACGGATACTGCTATCAAACTGCTTTCGATCGAATCTGCCGGAACCCTTTGTTCCGTTGCGGTCGCCGGATTTGGCAAAAATGCTTTCATCTCTTCTGAACCAGGTCAGAAACACACCTCTGCTATCCTTGGCATGATAAGAAATGCACTCCAAGAAGCTTCAGGCTCTTTAGATAGTTTGGATGCCATTGTTTTTGGAGCAGGCCCCGGCGCTTTTACCGGCTTGAGAGTAGCCTGCGGAATGGCTCAAGGCATCGGCTGGGCACTGGATAAAAAGCTGATTGCGGTCAACAACCTCCTTGCCTTAGCGTATAAACAGATAAACGCACTCAAAGAAGAAGGTTCCATTCTCGTCTCTACAGATGCAAGAATGCATGAATGCTACACCGCGGTCTTTACCAAACGCGGAGAAAGACTGGTTGAAAGTGTTCCGGCTTTTCTTTCCGCTCCGGAAGATTTAGTTCGTCATGCAGAAGAATCAAATTGCTCTGCCCTTTGCGGAAATGCTTTTGCAGCATACGCCGTCGAGGCTCCGCCCGCTCTTCAACTTCTTTCGACTGAAGACGCAAATGCAGAAATGCTGCTTGTACCGGCACTCATTGACTATGGGGAAGGCAAACTTATTACCCCTGAACAAGCGGGCCCATTGTATGTGAGAAATCACGTAGCCCAAACCATTGAAGAGCGTAAAAAATTAAAAGAAGCAAAATCTTCTTAACCTTCTGCAGCGACACATGACGTCTTACAGAATAACTCTCATGACCGAAGCTCTCCTTCCGGAAACGGAAGCCATTGACAAGGCTCTGTTCCCGCAAGACTTTTGGACGGAAAAGAGCTTTCTCTCTTCGATGAAAGAACATCACGCTTACTGTATTGTCAGTAAAAACGGCGCCAAGGAATCAGTTGCCGGGTATATCGTTTTTTCATCCGTCTTTGACGAAGGAGAATTGCTGCACATCGGCGTCTCTAAAGAGTTTCAGAAAAAAGGTCTTGCCGGAAGAATGCTTTCTTTCATGAATGAATTCGGGGATGCAAATAAAATTAAAAAGTGGTTTCTCGAAGTCCGCCGATCAAACGACCCTGCCGTTGCACTCTATAAAAAATTCGGATTTAAAACGGTTGGAACAAGAAAGAATTACTACAAAACTTCAACGGGAAGAGAAGACGCATTAATCATGGTCAAGGAGACTGCATGTTAGATGAAAGAAAATCTGCTTTATGGCAGGCCTTAGGCCTTGGTCCGGAGTGGGTCCTCAGAGAGGAGCTTCAAGAACTCCAGCATGAACAAGCTCCGGTAAATGTCTCGACTCCTGCGCCGGCAGCCCCTGCGGCGGCAGCCCCTGCTCCGACAGTTCAGACGGCTTCACGTCAGCCATCTGCTCCTTCTGTCCGCCCTCAATCACCTGCAATGCCGGCACCCCGCGTACCGGCTCAGCCTAAAAAAGCGCCGGCTCGCAGAAAAGAAGGTAGAGGTGTAACCCCTGAAGCATTCTCCCCGGCCCGTACTGAAAAGATTAAGAATTCTTCTTGGACAGAAATTATCTCGGAAGTTAAAAATTGCCATATTTGTGATATTTCATCGCACAGAATTTGCGCAGTGCCCGGTGAAGGAACACCTCCGAAGGATCTTGTGCTCATCGGCGAAGCGCCGGGTGCGGAAGAAGACAGACAAGGCATTCCGTTCTGCGGCCCTTCAGGAAAGCTTCTCACGACTATTCTTCACGCTATCGGGTTGGAAAGAGGCAACGATCTAGGCGTTCTCAATACCATCAAATGCCGCCCTCCGATGAATGCCGATCCGTCGGCTGAAGAAATGGCTGCCTGCCGGTGCTTCTTGGAGCGTCAGCTTGAATTAATGGATCCGAAAGTTATTGTAGCGATGGGCAAGCCCGCTGCGAAATCGATTTTCGGAACAGATGAAACCCTCACCTCACGGCGCCAGAAAGTGTTTGACATGGTTATTGCCGGTAAATCCCGAAAAGTCATCGTTACTTATCACCCGGCAGCTTTGCTCCGAAATCCTTCAGATAAGAGAAAAGCATGGGTTGATTGGTGTTTGGTTCTCGATACACTGAATAAGGCACGCAATGAGTAAAAATGAAATCAAAAAAATTCCTTTGATTGGCACCTCGCTTGCTGATATCAAACCTGAAACCAGAAAAAAAGAGGAACGGCCTAAAGGTTCTGAACTTTCTCTGTGTATCGCGCAAAACGCCCTTCTCCTGAAAGAGAAAAAAGAACTGTTGGTGGTCATCTGTGCGAATCCCGCCGATGTCATTAGACTTCAGGAGGAAATTCCTTTTTTTGACGACTCTCTCAAAGTCTTGTCCTTTCCGGATTGGGAAACCCTTCCCTATGATGTGCTGAGTCCTCATGCGGATTTAGTCGGCGAAAGACTAGAGACTCTTTATACGCTGCTAAACAGAAACAGCAAAAATCGAGATCTCGATATTCTTCTCGTCTCGGCGACTACTGCCACTCAACGTTTGGCACCCAAGCAGTTTATCGGCTCCAACTCTTTGATGCTGAAAAAAGGTGAGAATCTAGATCCGCAAAAACTTAAATCCGAGTTGGTTCAGGCCGGCTACGAACACGTCACGCAAGTGGTCGCTCAGGGTGAATTCGCTAGCCGGGGGAGCATCCTGGATTTATATCCGATGGGTTCTAAACTGCCTTTCCGTTTAGATTTCTTTGATGATGAACTCGAACAAATTCGATATTTCGATCCCGACTCTCAAAGATCTTTGGAAGAAGTCAAGGAAATTCGGCTCTTGCCTGCGCATGAATTTCCAATGAATGATAAGACCAGAGAATTTTTCCTTTCCAATTGGCGGGAAAGATTTGAAGGTAATCCCAGCAAATACACGACATATAAAGATATTGAGAACGGAATCGCTTCTCCGGGAATAGAAAACTATCTCCCGCTTTTCTTCGATCACACCGATACCCTTTTCGATTTTATCGGTGATTCGGCAAAGCTCATGCTTATCGGAGGAATAGAAGAAGCGATTGTCCAGTTCGACCGTGAAAACGAAGAAAGAGCAAAGTTCTTAAAAGCGGAGAATTCTCATCCGATTCTTCCTCTGAAAGAACTCTACATGACCTCTCCGGAATTTTTTGATTGCTGTAAAAAATTCCCCAGACTGTCCCTTTTCTCTTCAGATGACAATGCTCCCATCTTCGAGGCAAGCATTGCCATTCAAAGAAAAAATCAGGATCCTCTATCAGGACTGAAAGGTTTTGCTAAAACAATCCAAGAGAAAGGCGGCAAACTTCTCGTCTTGGCAAACTCTCCGGGCAGATTGGAAACCATCCATCAGCTCTTTAAAGAATATAAATTTAAAGTTGAAATCACCAAAGATTTCAACACTTTTATTGCTTCAAAACACCAATGCTGTCTAGCGTTCGGCCCTTTATATTCGGGCTTAAAGCTGGAGAACCCGGTTCTAGCGATTGTGTCCGAGGCCGAACTTTACGCCTACAGCGGTAAACCGATCCGAAGAACAAGAAGAAAAACGGAAACCGAGTCCAATCTCGACATGATGATCCGAGATCTTTCGGAACTGAAAGTCGGAGATCCAATCGTTCACCTTGAACATGGGATAGGCCGTTACCGCGGACTTACTACCATAGAGACGCCTGAAGGTCCGGCAGAATTTTTGCAGATTGAATATGCAAAAGAAGCCAAGCTCTATGTTCCTATCACGCATTTGCATCTTATTTCCCGTTATTCCGGCGCTGATCCGGAAAACGCTCCGCTTCACGCTTTAGGCAAAGGTGATTGGGAAAAAGCGAAAAAGAAAGCGGCTAAGATGGTCAGAGATACTGCCGCCGAACTTTTAAATATCTATGCTTTACGCGAGAGCCGTAAAGGTCACGCTTTTGAATACAGCCAACAAGATTACGAAGCCTTCTGCGAAGACTTTCCGTTTGAAGAAACCGAAGATCAGCTCTCTGCAATCAGAGCCGTCAAACAAGACATGGAATCCGACAAGCCGATGGATCGACTGGTCTGCGGCGACGTGGGCTTTGGTAAAACGGAAGTGGCCCTGCGAGCAGCATTTATTGCAGTAATGGGCCATAAACAAGTTGCCGTACTCTGTCCGACAACGCTTCTAGCCGAGCAGCATGCGGAAACTTTCCGAGACCGCTTTTCAAACTGGCCGGTTAAAGTCGCTGAACTCTCACGTTTCAGAAGTTCTACGGAAGTAAAGAAAGTCATTGAAGGCCTTGAAGCCGGCACCATCGATATTGTGGTCGGAACTCATAAGCTGCTTTCAGAACAAGTCAAGTTCAAAAATCTCGGTCTTGTCATCATCGATGAAGAACATCGTTTCGGAGTCCGTCAGAAGGAACGCTTGAAAGCCATGCGCTCGGAAGTAGATATCCTGACCTTGACGGCGACACCGATTCCAAGAACCTTGTCGATGTCGCTTGAAGGAATTAGAGATTTCTCCGTGATTGCTACGGCTCCTCAAAAGCGTTTAGCTATTAAGACTTTCGTACAGAGAGAAACCGATTCGCTTGTCAGAGAAGCTTCACTTCGCGAACTGAAACGCGGCGGTCAGGTCTACTACCTCCACAACGAAGTAGAAACGATCCAAAACCGTCTTGATCAGCTTCAAAAACTCATTCCGGAAGCTCGTATCGGCGTAGCGCACGGCCAAATGAACGAAAGAGAGCTGGAAAAGGTGATGCGCGACTTCTACGCTCAAAGAACCAACATTCTGCTCTGCACCACGATTATTGAGACCGGTATTGACGTCCCTAACGCCAACACCATTATCATGCATCGTGCCGACAAATTCGGCTTGGCGCAGCTGCATCAGCTTCGCGGAAGAGTCGGCAGATCTCATCACCAAGCCTATGCCTACTTACTGACTCCCGGGGAGGGAGCAATTACAAAGAATGCGGCAAAACGCCTCGAAGCAATTCAGGAGATGGAAAGCTTAGGAAGCGGATTCTTCCTGGCTATGCATGACTTGGAAATCCGAGGCGCCGGAGAAATTCTTGGGGACAATCAATCAGGCTTGATTACCGGTGTGGGTTTTGAAGTCTATAACCAAATGTTGGAAAAGGCGGTTCTATCTCTCAAATCCGGGAAAGAACCGGATCTGGAGGCTCCTTTAGCAGCCACGACTGAAATTAACCTACATTGTCCTGCCCTGTTGCGCTCTGATTATGTTCATGACGTCCATCAACGCTTAAATTTCTACAAGAAACTAGCTGCTGCCAAAAAACGCGAGGAAATAATTGCTATTCAGGAAGAGATTGCAGACAGATTCGGGCCGCTCACTGACGAAAGCCGTACGCTCATCAAGACGCACTTGATCCGCATAGAAGCCAAAGATCTGGGAATCCGAAAAATTGATGCCGGTGAATCCGAGGCCATTATTACTTTTGACTCTGCAGCTCCGGTGGATCCGGCAAAGCTGTTCAGGCTCCTGCAAAGTAGTCGTTTCCTAAAAATGGCCGGACCAACTAAATTAAAATTAACGGATAAAATGGATACTGTCGATAAAAAGACAGAGAAAATCATAAAAATCTTAAAGGAACTAAAGTGAAACAGGACTTGGTTCTTCAGACAAAAATCGGTCATGAACACATACTCGAGAAGTTTCTGAAGTCAATTGGAAAAAAGGGAAAAATCAAAGAACCCTGCTCCGTCCGACTTTCCGGAATGAATCGTGAGGAATTTGAAAAGCTCTGGAGAGAAAAAGCGCAAGCTCTACAGATTGACGTCTGTTGGGTAGATCCGCATATGAAACTCACCGACTTTAAGCTTTTTGCGACCGATATGGATTCCACGTTCTTGAATTTAGAAACTTTGGATGAAATGGCCGCTTTCGTCGGTAAAGGCGATGAAGTCTCACGGATCACTGAGCTGACCATGCAGGGAAAAATCCGCAACTATGCGGAAAGTTTAACCGCACGAGTCAAATTAATGGCCGGGGTCGATGCTTCCGTAGTTGATCGTCTTATTAAATTCCATATCAAACCTAATCCCGGTGCCGAAGCGCTTGTCTCTGCTTTAAAAAAGGCAGGAATTCCGATGCTTCTTGTCTCCGGCGGATTCAGCTGCGTCACCAACGTAGTTAAAGAAAGGTATGGGTTTACCCACGTCATCAGCAATGAGTTAGAGATTAAAGACGGTAAACTAACAGGCAGAGTCACCGGACCTTTCGGTACACCGATTATCGACGGTCGTGGAAAAATCTCCTACGTTTCCGCCTATGCTCTGCAGCATGGCATCGAGCTTAACGAGCTCATTACGATGGGGGACGGGTCTAATGATATTCCGATGCTGGAAGCGGCAGGTTTATCAATTGCTTGGCATGCCAAACCAGCAGTTCGTCCTCATGCGAAATACGCTTTTGACTTCGCACCGCTCTCCGGTCTTTTGGCTTTATTTGAACATTAATTAAGGCCTCGAAAGGCCTTAATTGAAATCGTTAGAACCATTGCGCAGCGAAGAAAATTGCTGCGCTTCCAATAGTAGAAAATAAGGAAGAAATTGCAATAACTTTCAACGCTTCTGATTGTTCTTTTTCGTTTTTAATCATATAGTTTCACCCTCCTGAATATTCTGGGGGATGATACTAAATTGTTAGAAAACAATCAATTCTTCTTTGTATCGAACTTTGCCTAAAGCATAGTTTGCAAACAAATTGATTACTCATCTTGAGGAAGTTCAGAAAGAACTCCCTCCCCTTTGAAACGCAGCTGATAAACAATTTCGCTCATCGGACCAAGGCCCTCCCACTCATTGGCGTTGCCGATAATAATGAGAGATTCGATAGCGCGGCTGACCGCCACATTTATCAGGTTCGGAGGCTCGGTTGCCCACAGTCTGGCCCGCGAGCCCAACTCACCTTTCTTCGAACCTAGTACAAAAATCACGATGTCGGCCTGCTGTCCCTGCATCACGTGTGTGGTTCCGATTCTGACTATGCGGAAAAAATCGTTGCTTCGGCCTGCGCCTTTTAGTTTTCCTCGAACTGCCGCTGCAACGGCACGGAACGGAGTAACGATCATTAACGTCTTGGGTTTGCTCAACTCACCTCGCAAATTTGCGTTGACCAATCTTCCATAGATATAACGAAGAACATCAATAACCGCGTCAATTTCTTCATCTACAGCGTTTGTTGAATATTCCTGCTCAGGATTAACATCGAGCCAAAAACTTGGAATCAACGCTTCAATTGAGCCTCTATTGCGCCTTTCTTTACCCAAGACCATTTGGTTTTCGTAAGAAATAGCATTTGAAATATCAAACATCGGAGAAAAACTTCTTCTTTGGGCTCTAAGCGGAAGTCCGGTCCAAATAGAAGTCTCGATGTTCTCTCCGATTCGAGTGCCGTAGGTCTGAGTGTTATCACAGAGGTTTTGCAGACTGAAATTAAACGGAGACCAGTTTCTTAACTTTTTATTCTCATCGGTTAAAAGTTCATTAATGACTCTTGGCAAAGTCACGACAGGCTGAAGCTGCTGAGGGTCTCCGACAACAATGAGCCTCTTGGCCTTTTGCATCATCAGAACTGCCGACTGCGGCGTAACCTGTGAGGCTTCATCGATTAAAACCCATGGCAAAGAGCCTTTCAAATATTTACCGAAGCGCAGCGGAGAAGAAGCCAGAGTAGATGAAATCAGGGGGCAAAAGAAACAAAAGGTTCCCAAGAAAGGAAGCGGATCGTTAATAAACTCTCTGTTTCCCATCGTCAGGAATGACTTTTCTATTGAATTCACGAACCGCTGACGATGAATCAAAATCGTATATTTGTGAAGTCTCAGGGAAGACAAAAATAATTTAGTTCGAAGACTGTCGAGCTCGGGCGCAGTATAAATTTGTTCCAGATGGCGGTCTAAATTTTCTCTCTTACTGAAATCGAAATAAAGATCTCTGCTCTTTAAGCTTTCTTCTTTATGAAGAATAGGCGTTATTTTGCTTCCAAGCGAGGATGCGGGAGAGGCCGCTTTAATGTCCTTCAAATAAACTTTGTATTGCTCTGCAAGGCTTTCTCTTACTTGTGCATGCAGTTTTAAAAAGTTTTCTTTTTCCTTCTCCCAGAGTTTGCACACCTGAGCAAATCCACCGAGCTTCTCTTCTTCCTCGGCAAAAACATTTGAGAGAACGGATTTGCGATTCTTATCCCTCTTGAACAACGCATCATAGGCTTTATTCCAGTTGGCAGACTTACCCAACGGAAGAGAGAGAAGCCCCCAAGACCATTGATTCTGCCCAAAAATTTCGTTGGAAAGAGCAGAGAAATAATCGCCCTCCTCTTCTTCAAAACCATATTGAAGAGGAATTTCTTTGGAGATATTCTCAATTGCGTTGTTTGTGTTGGAAACAACAATAATCGGAAAGTCCTTGGTGAAGTTTGGTTTTAAAACCTGCACGGGGGTTGTGCCGGAATAGGTGATTTCAAAAATTTCCTCGTTTCTAATATCCGAAATCCCGGCAATTTCATATCCTCTTCTGACGACGACATCAGCTAAAACGTCTCGAAGAAGCGTTGTTTTTCCCGTTCCCGGAGGACCATTTACGGTAACAATTGGATTGTATTCACTAGCCTGGCAAATCCGAGATACAGCAATTTGCTGGCAAACAGACAACTTCTTGCTTAAGGAATCGGGCCATCGGCCAAGATTAAACAAACGAGGATCTGCAATTTCGTACAGAGCACGAGGATCTCTTAATACATCGTTGTGGACACCGTTTCCATGAGAATATTTAAAGAAATTCGTTAGAACTTTACTCAAAAGCAATTCCGGATTCTTTTCTTTTACCGCTAAAGAAAGATTACCTAACGGATCCAGATAAGGAGAGTTCATAAAATCATCGACGACTTTATGCGGCCTTTTTTGGAATTGTTCTACAACCCACACAGAATCAGCGGCAGCAATACCGGCAAGCTTACAAACATAACGGCTTACTTCATCCAAAAAAGCAACATTGACCTTCAGCTCATCTGGCTGGCGAAGATCTCTCAGCCTTCTTACACCGTGCTTAGTCTTGGTGTACTCAACCGAATACACCTCTTTCAGATCTTTCTCAGGCACGTTAGAGCTCAAAGCGCTCTTTAGATGGTCGCGGCATAAAGAACAAAAATGAGAAACGAGAGCATCGCCGACGGCTAATTGTTGTGAGCCATCAAATTGTTCCGGGCTTAAAGAAGAATTGTGTAACGCCAGCCAACTCAGAGCTGAGGATGCATTAAATGTATGGGGGAGGACCTTTCCGAAATGGTTGATTTTAAAAGTTGCAAGGCACATCTTTCCGTTGCCGGCCGACTCGAAAAAACCAACATCGCTGACTTCAAGGTCTCTTTTAGACTTGGATGCGCTGAGAATATTAACGACCTTCTTAACATATTCATTAATCTCTACTACTCCAACACAGACAGTAAAGATCTTCATATATTCAGCAACTTCAAATTTTTCCGTGAGTCGATCCAACTCTATCTGGAAAGATCTTTTGCCCTCCTCTTTTACTTTATCCCAAATGAAAATATTGGCATTTTGCGTATTTATTCCGTCTGACAAATCTGCCATTAACATGTCCGGCTGGAGCTCAAAAGGCGTGAGCTCCTCGACCGTCATCCAGTACTTCAGAATGTTGGAAAGTTCAATGGGATCTAATTTCATGTATCAGTGGTTAAGCGCTTCCTGTAAAAGCTCAAGAAAATTGGACTAGAGGAGATAATATCTGAAATAAGTCCATGCTGAATAGCAAATCAGCATAACTAGGGAAATAAAGCCGCATCTTCCAATGACATTCCACATATTAGCTTTGAAATATTCCACGGTTACCAGAATACACAGATGAACCGGCGTCATCATTTGCCCGGCCAGTCCAAAAACCATAGCGGTCGCAACCAGCAAAATATTTCCCGGCGACATTAAAGCGACAATTGGAATGACAACCGCAATATAGCCTTGTGACTGTCCGGTCATTAAGCCGAAAATAAAAGCCAAAGCAGCGACAATAACTTCCTGCGGTAAAGAAGAAGAATTAAAGGCATTAACAATTTCATCCAAGACGCCTGTGATTGTCAGCAGCTGAATAAAGTAAAGAATCAGAACCACGTTTACTAAAAGCTTTATATCCAGACTTTCCAAGAAAACGTTCTTAATAGGAATCTTCCTGCCGAAGGCGTAAAAAATTGGAATGAAGCCGACAACAACCAGTCCCATGGAAATAGCTGCTGAAATGCCGAAGCTCACGATTAATAGGAAAGAAGCAATGATCGGACCGAAAGCCAAGAAGAGGCTCTTCCAATCAATATCGCGATCATTTGTCGTATTCGTCGCTTTTTCTTTG
This sequence comes from uncultured Sutterella sp., assembly GCA_900542195.1. GTDB lineage: Bacteria > Pseudomonadota > Gammaproteobacteria > Burkholderiales > Burkholderiaceae_F > Turicimonas. The sequence goes on from UQNA01000013.1 coordinate 47,310, forward strand.
TCAACAATCTTTAAAGGCTGAACCAATAATATCCAGCCCAGAACAAAGCAAAGAATCGTCACCCAACCTACTTGAATAATTAAGTCTTGGATTGTGACGTTGGCAATACCACAAGCAAGAATCATGCCGGGCATTAAAGGATTTGAAAATTCAAAGATGTGGCGGAACCACAAGTTAATCACGCTTTTTTGTTCAGCGTTGACGGCTATTCCCTGAGAGGCTTCTTCCACAATCGGGGCAGAAAATCTTGCACCTCCCATAGAAGGCAGTAAGCCAAGGAAAGCAGGCATGACTGCCAGAGTGACTTTATTGCTGGAGAAAATATTTCTGAAAGTTTTCACCAGACCGGACAGAGAGCCGCTGGTTCTAAGCTCAACTTCCAGGCACATCACAAAATACAAACAAAATATTAAGTCCCAATTTCTTTGGATTTTGGCTGCTTGAATTGCCGCCTCCCAAAGATCAGGAAAGGATCTTGATTCGAATAACCAAATAAAAAGGCCGCCGCAGAGGATGGAAATTCCCATCATGACTTTGAAACGCAAAAGGACAACGATCAAAGCCATCGCAGCAATCACAATATAAAAGACTGAGTCCATTGAAAAACCTTGGGAATTATTGTTTTATTGAGTTGCATTATTATAAAAGCCTTGCGAATGAAGAACCTAAAGATAAGGTTGTTTCCGCAAGGCAAAATCGAGTAGGGAGGGGTTTTAGCCCGTCCCTCTCACACCACCTGGCATGCCGTT
>UQNA01000014.1 GCA_900542195.1 uncultured Sutterella sp.
CCTTTATTCGACCGCACCTTCAATAAGTAGCGTTCCTGTTCTGAAACATTAATCTTGCGGACAAATCCAAGCTTTTCGGGCTCCTTCTTTTTGCAATACTTAAATTTATTTTTTTCCTTGTCATCGCGAGGTGCGTCGGGCAAAGGTTCATAAGATAAACGGACCTCATGAGCTCCTGGAAAAACATGAAAAAGAATTCTTTCGTTAGGATACAAAACGACGGCCAACTTTTCATCGAACCAGAGTCCCATTCCGCATTCACCGGTAGCTTCACTGCTTTCTATGCTTAAAGGAACTGCTCCGGCAGGAAGATTGAACTGCCGCTCAAAGGGAACAGGTTTTAAGGCATCCTCAGAGTTGCAGACGGAACCGAGTACCAGGAGGAAAGCAGATAAAAGTATTTTTGGATTCATGTTAATAACCTCGGAAGGGGAGGGATATCTCAACCTCCCCACTAATTAAATTCAGAAGACATAACGCAAACCGATGTCTGCACGGAATTCTTGCTTAACATCGGAAGCGAAAGAACGCTTAATCTGTGCAAAGCCATAGGTCTTTTTGTTAAAGTTGCATGTTCCTCCAATGGTCACCTCTCCCCAAGTATCCTTCAAACTAATCTGACTCTGATTGCTAGCACCGGAGTCAAGAGAGTAATACGCCTTGTGCTTAGCCGTAAATTCTCTTAAGCCGTCCACCTTTACGAACACACTACCCTCTTTAAACTCTCTTCCAACAGAGGCCCCGACGCGCCCAATCAAACTATTGAGTCCATTAGTTCTAACATTGATTTCAGAACTTGTTCTGTACTTTGCGCCCTTAATATGACCATAACTTAACTGCAATTGCGGGTCGAAATACCACTCATCATTAAGCATTATTTTTTTACCGACCTCTGCACTAGCTTGCAGAGCATAGGTGTGATACTTCCCTTTCGAGATGTACGTCATCCGATTACTAATAGCCGTGTAATCGTGATGAATGCGACTGGCTTTTAAGATCAGATCCAGATAAGCTTCGTTATCAAATTTCTTAACCCCATAAATAGACAGAGAACCGAGCCAATTTTTGCCGCTACCATTGTTCCGCAAATCTGTCTTCCCATGAAGATAGGTTGCGCCAGCACCAAAAATCCAGCTTCCTCCCTCTTCCTTATTCACGACATGATCAAAACCTAGTTGAATACCATAGTACTTGTGTTTGAAGTAATAGCTTCCTTTGTCCAGGGTGTTCTTACCGCCTAACACTCTCACCCAGCCGCCTTCTAAATCAGCTCTGTCTCGAACTTCACCCATGCGCTGATAAAGAGTTTCGTTTTCAAGGCGCCACAGGTAATAGTCAGCTATGGATACTGAATCAATGGTGTCAACCGTTGAAGAAGAACCGGGATTCTCTGGCTTCGGCTTTTCTTCTTTTTCCTTTACCGTTTCTTCAAATACCTTTTCACCTATCTCGCCTTCCCAAGCATAAATAGCTTTAGCATTATCTGTAGTAACGGTCACTTCGAGAGGGTAGCCGTTTTCATCCACAATCTGTCCATTGTCGTTGACCGTCAATTCTTGAAAATCACCGTCTTTATTAAGATATCCAAGCTTTCCGTTTTGTACTTGCAAAGCTAGAGGCGTTCCAGCAGCAGGAATTGCGGACCCAGGATCATCCGGGTCAGTTGTTTCCGATAATTTTGATGAGTCTGCAGGTGTTGTTACAGATCCTTGAGTCTCACTGCCCTCCTCCGGTTTTGATTCCGGAACATCCGTATCGTCGGGTTTAGTAGGTTTATATTCAAGGTAAACAGCGTTATAGGTAGTCCTTGGTGAAGCTTCAAGAGGTAAGGTAACCTTTCTATCGGTAGAAGTGTAAGAAACAAAATTTCCTTCACCATCTATTATAGTACCGTCGGTAGGAACTAGCTTCAATGTGGCAGAAGAAAAAGCATCTCGGATATTATTTTGGTTGCCTACAAGCTCGGGATCCTCATAATAATATTCTTCTTCATAGCCGCCGTTAATCTTCCCTTCGTTGATATAAACCTTTCCGGCAACGTATTTATACTTCTCGTATATACCTTTCTCGTCTTCCCATTTTTCCAAGTCGATGCGCTCTCGAATATTTTCAATTCCCTCATCAACAAAAAGATTATTTACAGCAGAGCGCATAACCTGATAAGCGAAATGTTCATCCGGAACATCATCAGCTGATATCGGTACTACCACATCCAGATGTGAATTATTACCCGCGAGCGTCTTTTCATTAAGACGCCTCCGCTAACCACCCCGTATCCTTTTCCTTGGAAGTCCCAAGTTACTGAACCATTTTCTCCTGGCAATGCCACATCGTTGGCTTTAGCGCGATCGAAAGCTTCTTTATCAAAATGAACGGCAATGATTCCACGACCTCTAAGGGATCCTTGAACATTGATAAAGCTATTTCTATGAAGATTTACTCTATATCCGGGGTCTCCTTCCAGACGATCGTCTCCGATTGTTAAATATGTTGTTGATTTTCCGAGTTCTGCATCTTTGTCTCCCTTCTCAATCAGGATGTAATTGCTTTCCCCAAGATTCAATGTATTTCCTGAAAAATTGCTATTCAATAGACAGATGGATGAAATTGATGCGTACAACTGACCATTTGCTTTGTTTCGTGCCACTAACGGCCCGTTGTCAATTGTGAAATTTCCTTTTAAAGTTGTAATATTTTTGGATTTTTCCGCCGCTGCTTGATTATCCATTATTGGTGAAACCAAGACTGAGTATGCTGCACCGTCCGCAGTATTCATTGCGTCGATAACAACAAAACCTTTGTCATCGGGCTTTGCTTCAATAACCTGTTCTCCTCCTCGGTTATATAAACCCACAGCTTCACGACTCTGAAAACGAGAAACAACATTAATTCGTTCGGTTAAACCAACGTACTGATTCCCTTCGTGACGAATTCCTGAATCTTCATATTCGACTCCGCTATCACTCCAATTGAATATTCCGAACGGTCTACTGAAGCTATAGTCACCATTATCAACATCGATTACTCCTACAGAATTGACATACTGCGGTCCCCCATCTGATGTAGTAGCTAAAGTTCCCGCGCTGATACCGGAATTAATCGTATATATCTCATCAATTCTGTGAATATATTGATAAGCGCCGTACACGTCTAATACTGCGGTACCAAAACGTTGTCCAGCCTCTCCTATTGAGCCAACAGAGACATAAACTTGTTGGTTCCCCGTTCCAAGTGGCTCTCCGTAATTTAGAAAAACGACCCCGCGGTTGGTTGAGGTCCCTGGCTTCTCACTGCTCAGAATAGAAATCTTATTAATCTTTCCATCGGAAGTTTCATTTGGATCTCCAAAGATTTGTACCCCGCCAACGTTACTAAAAACAGCCCCTTGATGAGACTGACTTGTCAAATTCAGACCATAGCCAAATCTTTGGGCACTGCTACCAACATCAATTACTATTTCATCGATACTTCCAGTTATTTTTTGAGTTTGCGGACTCTGAGTTGCGGAGTTGCCAGATGAAAAAATAAGACCTGATTTCGTTGTTAACTTTGATATTTCGCCCAAATTAATAGTTTGATCAAACTTACCTGTCTTAAATAACGTTCCCCCTAAAGCTGAAATAGTTATTGGGCTAACAGAAGTATTATTAATAAGCTGAGCAGAAGAAGAGGAAATAAAAATTCCTTTGCCATAGGTGTTCATTCCAGTTGGAAAGCTTGATTGGGAATCTCCTGTAAAAGTGTAATCCGATCCAGTTAGAAATGGACCTGTCGCCTTTGTAGGACCGAATGCACCGTTTAAATCTTCGGCATTAGCAACCCCACAGAAAACGAACAAGGAACCTAATATACTAAGGAGAGTTACCCCCCCCCTGGGCTACAGTAATCGTTTTAGACATTTTTCCCTCGGATATTTGGTTAGTAAGTTGAGTTTCTAGTTTATTTTCACTCCACAACGCATTAAGGGGTTATAGAGATTTCCCTGATCTCAGGGTTTCCTTTAAACAGAGACGTGATTGATAAAACCCTTCACTAAGGGCATTTGAAATCGAGAGCTCACTTGAATGTGAATACCTGTCAATTCCAAATCTGGCCGACCGCTGGAATGTAAATGGTCAACTCCACCAGAGATCTTCTAATAGGCAAGACCTAGCGATGGAGATTCAATTATGTTTTTTGAAGCGGTTAAATCAGCCGCTCAAAAGTAAAGATTCAACTCAAACCGCTCTCATCTGCAACTTTGTACTCTTTGACAGCTTTGAAACTATTTCTAATCAAGAGTCTTTTTGCATTAGCCCATACACGTCTCTCGGACTATCTAAACATACCATTCCAATAACGAATGCCTCCACTTTCTTATCCAGAATGTAGTCTTCGTACAGGCCTTTAGTCAGCTACAAATTTCGGTCCAACTTCATTCTCGCTTTTAGCCAACTTAGAAGAGGTCGGTCTCAGGATTGAGCCTCCCCAACTCTTCACATTGGGGCCGGTCCTCAATCATGTTTGAGGAGCCTGTCATTTAACCCAAACGCCTAGTTCTGTCTTTCACAAGTCCTTTCTTCTATAGTTCTCGGAAAAGACTTTCTTTGCTCCTCTGAGTAAAGCTCTCTTATAGTTTGGTCAAAAAATTCAAACATAGGATTGCCTTCTCCGCTCTCATAAAATCTACCTAGGCGACTATGGAATAGCTCTGAATTCTTATTCAAAACGGTGATAGGAAAAAATCCGTCCTTCATTAAAGAGGCGTTCATAAGAAGAGATGCAGTTCTTTTATTCGCGTCATAAAAGGGCTGGTTCCGAGCAAGGAACAAAAAAATTCCTATAGCCTTTTCAACAGGATCTTTTATTTCGTTTTTTAAAAAGTCCAATCCTCTCGTAATAAGTGTCGTTAAATCTTTCGTCGGTGGGACAAAGCTTATATTGTCGAGACTGACATCTGAACTCCGGATAACGCCCCACTCCAAAGCGTCTTCTTTACCCACCAAACTGTGAAGGCTGCAGACAACTTCTACTGAAAGTTCAAACCTATTTTCTTCTAGCAAATTTAACAGGAACTTGGCGCCGTCGGCGTAATTTTTTACCTGCATTAAATCGAAGATACTGATTCCACCAACCGATTGTCCAGCTAATATGCTAGCCGTCTGCGGAAGAGTTGTTGGGTTGTTCTCTAACGAGCGCATCCAATTCCAGGTGATCTCCACGATATTTTTTCTTAAAATTCTGCAGCTTTTAAGAGTATCTCTAAGATATGGAAGCGGAAGTTCAAAGACTCCTGTGTCCCAGAATACTCCGTTCAATTCTGTTTTCATAGTAAATACTAAGCCTCCACTCACTGCATCAATTTTAGGAGGCGGTCACCTAAGAGGGAGGTCCATAATTTCCTTTTGCTCCTAATTTTAGGACCTCAAGATTTTTGAAGTAAACCAAGAAACGCTTCTTTTAGTTTCTGAGATGAGTGTCTTTTTTAAGTTTCCAAGTCCCGAAACTATGAGCCTAAATCATGCGATTTTAAAGACATGTTTGGAAGGAACTCGGCCTAAACCTTATTTCTCTCCCAAGAGCCAATTCAAGGCATTCACCTTAAAAATACCCTCCATACTCGTCTCCGGATCATTGTCTAATGTTAAAAGATACTTGGGAAAATTATCCTGAATTCGAAGCAAAGGACGCAATTCTCGACGCAAAACCTCTTCGTCTCTAACCGAAGCTGCAACTTGAATGTAAATTTTTTCTTGACCGTTAGTACAAACAAAATCAACTTCAAATTCTTCAAGTTTGCCTGTGAAGACTTTATAACCTCTCCGCTTCAATTCCAGAAATACTACGTTCTCCAAGAGATGGCCTACGTCGGCCAGAGAGCCGCTTCCCAACAGAGTTCTTCTGAGGCCCAAGTCCACAGCGTAATACTTTTTGAGACTCTTCAAGAGTTCTTTTCCTTTTAGATCCCAACGATCAACCTCATAGAGAACAAAAGCATCAATCAGACCGCGAAGGTACTTCTCTACTGTTTTATTATCGGTTTTAGTCCCAGCAGATGTCATCGAGTTTGCAAGTTTTGCCACAGAGATCCGATTCCCGACTGAATCAAAGCAAAACCTTGTTAGCTTTGTCAAGACTGTCGGCTCACGGAGCTGAACTCTGGATAGAATATCCCTCACAACTACAGTGTTGTATAGTCCCTCAAGGATCTTATCTACAAAATCCGATTCGTAAGGGACTTCTAGAATAAAAGGAAAAGACGTAGTAGACAAATATAACTTGTACAGCTCCTCTGCCCTTTTATCGGGAAAGGCTTTCTTAAATTCTTTCAAAGACAGGGGCAGCATTTCTATTTGAACATATCGACCCGTTAGCAGAGTAGCTAACTCTCCGGACAAAATATGACTGTTAGAACCCGTGAGATAGATATCGAAATTATCGTGCAGAAAAAGACTGTCGACAGCTTTTTGAAAATTCTCAACTTGTTGAATTTCATCCAGAAAAATATAGTATTCGCCGGAATTAGAAGTCTTCTCAAGGATATGCCGATGCAACTCCTGATAATCAGTAAGTTTTTGGTTGGCTAGATCCTCTAAATTAATTTCAATGATTTGTTCTGGCCGTACCCCACTCTGCAAAAGACGCTGAGCAAAAATCTTTAATAAAGTCGACTTACCGCATCGACGGACACCTGTGACAATTTTAATAAACGGAAGATCCTTCCACTTTTCTAGCTCTGCCAGATAAGGCTCTCTCTCTAACACTACCTTTTTTCTCATATCACAACAGTTTTTTTTGGATTACATTCCTTATTTTACTTAAAAGTTAAAATTATTGGAATGTAATCCATATTTTTGTATTTTTATTAAAAATTTGGATTGTGTTCTTAAATTTTTCACAAAAACCAAACTAATTGTGATGGCTAATTCTTATTTCGGCCAAAACTTCTTACTTCTAACATCCTGGAATAAACGCAGCAATTGAATCTCTACATAATCTTTAAAGCATCAACCAGGTCGGCAACTGCATCTACAGGAACTACTCAGCACCCTCGGCCAATGTTGTATGGGTGATAACAAATCTCAAACTCGCTAGGGATGCTTTTCTCCAAAATCTACAAAAATGATGTGAAATTCTTGCTGGCGTCGTCATTGGTTCCAGTTCCATCGTCACTTGCATTTTTTCACGAAGCTTTTCTGGTAGCTAGTTAAGAGTTTTTGGTAAGGATGTTAGAGTGGCAGGTTATTTTGGTAAAAATTAAGTTAATTCCCCCTTTTTTCCTGCCATCCTTTCTTGTTATTGCCTACTTATCTTTTTATATCTTTCTCCTTTGTTCCATCTGACTTTGGTTCTGGAGCCCTTAAGGATGGCCCTTTCAAAGTAATTGAGATAGGTGTTTTTGCCATTACTCGACTAGACAACGCATCCTTCAAATGCTCTCCCCCACCGAGAGCTTCGTACCATTTGCCAAGCGGTAGTTGACTACCGATGATGATGCTGCTGGTTGCGTAGCGATCATCAAGCAGATTGTTAAATTCTTGGAATACGTCAAGCCTTCTCTCACACGGCCCGAAATCAAACTACAGAATCTCGCTCACACCGGGAAAACTTCACTCAAATCCGTGCATTTTCCTATGAAACTTAAGATAGTCACACATTTTTGAAGATGGCAAGTTCTCAAGCTTTTCATTCCCATAGAGATTCAGCCTTTCTCTTTCTGGCTTACTTAAGTGAGGAGATATCAAAATTTTTCCGTTGTTTTGGAAACTAATTAAACCTCTATCAAAAAGCTTGTCGAAATGAGCCGAAAGAAGAAGCAAATTATCAGGATCATATTTCTCCCGCTCTCTACAGTCTTTCCAAGGTTTTATGTGAGACGCTACTAGAAGCTCTTTAGTTTGGACTCGGGAAACTTCACAGTGTTTTCGTGTATCCAGCAGAAACTCTCTCAACTTATTCTGATATTTTCTCTGTTTAGCTTCTCGGATTTCTTCAGACTGGAGGTCTTCCTTCTCTAGAAATTCCAACTTTTTTTTAAGAGAAGAAGCAATATCAAGACTAGAACTCTCGATTCCAATCTGTAATGTTTTATTCTTTGTTTTTTCTTTTTTGGTGGGAGATATAGGATATTTTCGATTTCCCCACGCTATATAGGCCTGAAGAAGATGTTCAAAATCTCTTAAGGAGGAACCATTGCATTCCTCCATTTTCCAAGCTGAGACACCTTCCTTGTCTTCTGGAATAGATTTGTGATTTAGCAGAGCCTGTAGATTAGTATTTCTCCCTTTATGAGGAAGATAGTTGCTGCGCACAAATGATCCTTCCGGAGCATCAAAAATATAAGTCCAAATATTGGCTCCATACTTGTTTGGTGCCACATCAAGCGGTAAGTCATTATCCCTATGAATAAACCTCCTCACTTTTTTGGTGTGGCCTTCGCTTGATAGCTCGAATCCACAAGATCGTGCTATAGAATCCAATTTCTGTGCTTGAGGAAATTTTAAGAAACCTTTGTTTTCCCACCAATTTGGATCCAATTTTTTACCCATGGTTAAACTCTTAAAACAAATAAAACTTCCTTCCCTCAGAGAAGGTAGAAATTAAACGATCCTACAAAGAATATCTGCTCTATGGAATATATTAAAAATTAACTTTTCACATTATCGAATAAATTCAAAATCTCAAAAATAGGAAACAAGAGTCATTTTTAGTGGGAAGTCTGAAAATTATTTCCATTTTTATTTTTGACCAAATTTAGATTTTGTTTATAAAATTTTTGTAGCAACAAATCGCAAATATGAACTGTGGAACTCCAGCCCCATTCGCAAACTCTTCCCTCCTCCTATTCCTTTTCATGATTTTGGTTTCCCTCCCCTCACTAAGAGTGCCATTTTTGGGCTATTTGCTCCTGCACCACAAAAACAAAGTAGGAACTAAATTAATCTGAAGCCGAGGCAAAACGATGCAACAAGAGAACTCCTTAACACCCCGCTTCTAGTACATCGTCCAAGCCGAAAGTTAATGCACTGCTTAGCCCTTAGGTGCCTGTCATCCAAAACATCACCAGGGATCAAAACAGTTCTAAGCTCACCATACGCTCCTTATCCTTATAAACTCTTGCTGAGTTTTTATCAACTCCCCGGGACTAAACTTTTCGATAGGACTTATATTTTTCAAAAAGCCTTTCCATATTGTCAGGATTAGTGAGATTGGAAACATCAAAAAGCTCGTTAATGATTTCCTCAGGCAGTATGTTTAGCTCTTTTGCTGCTTCCCGACAGGAAATGTTTTTTTCTAGTGCCAAATGGGCAACCTTGCCTCCCACCTCATAGCCGAAAATTGTACTTATCATAGTCGAGTTAGAAACCGAACTTTCCGCCATCCTTCTGCAAAATTCTTTATTAGGAACAATTGATGGAAGAACTTTCTCTACCAAAATATTCATAGCCGCCACTAACTGTTCCGAACTGTCAATTATCGAACGCAATGGAATGCTTGAGCATGCGCCCAAATCCAGCCAACCGTTTTTCAAGCCGTAGAGGACACCGGAATTATTCGCAGCGACATGGTTGCAAGCGGCGATTACTGATTCTAAAGAATTTGAAGCATAGCGTTGGGGATATAGCGGGGTTCGACAGTTCTTATCTGTTTTAAAGCTAATCTCACATAATCCTGACTCTGGACCGCTAGACATTAATCTCAAGTCTCTAGCTAGCTTCCAAACCTGGGCACTTAACGCAACAATTATCCCGTGACAAGCGATCAAATCGTCAATCGCCATCATCCCGTCAACTAAATCGTCATAACTTTCTATTTTTCTGCCTAAGACATCTGAAAGATGTTTGTTCACTTTTGCACGAAAGCCAGGTAAGCACCCCATTCCTGTCCCTACAGCGGTTCCACCCAAACAAGAATGATTACAGTTGTGAAGTTCCTGCGTAAGCCTTTGTTTAGATCTTTTCATTCCTTGAGCAAAGGCATTTAATTGTTGGCCCAGCGTAATGGGCACAGCATCCTGAATACCGGTTCTGCCCATCTTGATTACATCGGCAAACTCCCTACCACTGCTCTCCAGCTCCTGTATCAATGAATCAAGGCTCTTTAAAATTCGAGATACCTGTTCCCACATTACTATCTTTTTTGCTGTAGGAATGACATCGTTACTCGACTGCGCCATATTTACATGAGTACTTGGATGAACTCCTCCTTCAGTTTTGAAGCCGCTTAAAATTTCATTTGCTCTGTGTGCGATTATCTCGTTAATGCCCGCATTTAAAGGAGTCCCTGAGCCACGATAAATATTGACCGGAAAATCCATCGAGAACTTTTTCTCAAGGATTTCTCTAGCTGCTTGCTCTATAGCTTCTGCCCTTCTTTTATCCAGCGCGCCAATTTCCAAATTTGTCCTTGCACAGGCAATTTTTATTTTTGTTACTGCCTCAATAAAAGCCGGATAATCTTCTAACAGCAACGGACTAATATCAAAAGCAATGTGGTTTCTTTCCGTCTGAATCCCGTAATACACTTCATCCGGAACTTCTAAGAAGCCAAGAGCGTCATGTTCTTTTCTCATGTTTTAATCCTTATAACCGTTGTCTGCTAGAAATGCTTTCACTTCTTGTGGATTTTTGAACTTTTCCAGCCCTAATATTGTCGAGACATTGTCAGAGTTAGCAAAACCAAGTTCTATAAGTGCATCAGAAACAGAAACCTTCTTATCAAGACAATACTCAACCACTTGAGAGGCAGTTTTGTTTCCAAAAATGTGTTTAACGAGAGCTATTAAAGAAGCAGAGTTCTTTAAATGTTCACTATTTTCAAAAGGTTTTAGAGAAATTCCTTGAACACACTTTTCAACAAATTTGGCTGATCCGCGCCCTATTACCTCTATTATTTCTAAAGCATCAAAAAATACGGGATTATTAGTTGGCTCCAAATCAATATCTTCTTCTATATAAGAAAAACAGGCCATTTGATCTACTGACATTGTTTGGTGAAATACCTGCAGCATCAGTTCTGGCATACTTGGATTAATTTTTCCGGGCATAATCGTGGAACCCGGAGCGATGGCCGGAAGAGAAAGTTCAGAGATGCCACATCTTGGACCGGAAGAATACAAATATAGGTCATTGCTTATCCGAGCTATATTTATAGCCAACAACCGCATAAAACTCAATAGTCGGACAAACTTATCGCTTCCCTCGATCGAGGCTATGTAATAAGTATTTGGCTGATCCGAGAAGTCAATTTTAGGTTTTCTTAATTCGAAGTGACTATCCCTTCTGAGATAATCAATTGCCAGCGAAGAGAACCCCGGAACACAAACCGCAAACTGATCAATGGGTGTCACCCCTAGATTAACCTCAAGAAAGACTTCTCTAACATTATTTATTTCTTCAAATGCTTTTTGTATTGAAAGTGCCATTGCTCCGAAGACGCCTCCCCATGTAACAGGCAAAGACTCCTGCATATGAGATCGTCCAATATGAAGCGTGTCTTGGAACTCAATAGATTTCTCTCTCAGTGCCCTTATAAGTGTTTCAACACCACTCATATGGACATCAAGATATCTTAAAATCGTCAAGTTCTGGGCAGTCTGGAGCACATCATTAGCGATCTGGTTTTTGTTAACCAAGTCAACCTGAACTCCAGTTTCGGCTGAAATAAAGGAATTAAATAAAAAATTAAAGTCCACTCCGTCTATGCACCAGGCCTGAGTCTCAAAAATTTTTGATTGAGGATTCTCTTTGAGTTTGTCACAGCAGGATATGATTTTCCCAGCTGCTTCTTCCGCAATACAACCTAAATCCTTATTCGCCTTAGCTGCGGCTTTTTTGATTTCGGCATAACTTTGAATAAAAAGAGGATAACTATTCAAAGAACGTTTTGAAAAAAGAATGCTATTCATCATAATAGTCAGATAGGAAGGTGAACTTCGAAGAATGGTTTTCTATCAACACATAAGGCTAGTTCTATGCCTCCTCAAGTTCCTTCACGGAAGCCCTCAGATTAAGCGCTGCATTTTCAATTTGAACTACTCGATCCGCCAATATCTTTTCATCTTTTTCAATTTGATCCTCAATAAGGTCAAGCTGGCGTTTTACTTCAGCCATAGCTGTACCGCCTAAACATTTTTTGGCTTCGGCGATTCTTGTTGGATCAAGTGCCTCCTTGATTAACTCATCAGTTAACTTGGTTTCGAATCCAAAATGTTCTTTTGCAATCTTATTAACCAAAGCGCGGTCGATCTTAGAACTATCCAAACCTTCTTCACAAAGTTGCCCGACAACTCCGGCTACAACATGATGAGCTTCTCGGAATGGAATTCCATCATAGCGAACTAAGTAATTGGCCAACTCAGTGACCGTACAGAAATTCTTAAGAGCCTTATCGCGCATCTTATCTTTCTTCACGGCAAGCGTACCGATTGTAATATTTGCCAAAGTAAAGTCGATTTCCATGTCATGCATGGCTTCATGCAGATATCGGGTGGATTCAACACTTGTGTCTTTGCAGTGGGAGTAAATGATATTCTTCATGCAGGAATAAATACCGACCACAAACCCTTCCATATGACCTGCTAATCCTTTCATATGTTCTAGAGTAAATGGATTCTTCTTCTGAGGCATGATAGAAGAGCATACAGCGCAAGAATCATCCACTTCGATATATCCATATTCCGGTGTTGACCAAATATAAAGGTCAAAAGCTAATCGGCTCATTGTATCGCTTGCCATTGCCAGCGTCATGACAGTTTCTAAAGCATAATCACGGGACGCAACGCAATCGATTGAGTTTTGGATTGGTCCGTTAAATCCCAAAAGCTTAGCCGTATACTTTCTATCGATGTCGTAAGAAGTAGACCCCATTGATCCGCCGCCCAATGGACAGAGATTCAAAGATTCCCACACATTTGCATAGCGTTGATAATCCCTCGAGAGACCCGAAAGGACCCCAGAAAGGTAATGAGCAAAAGAAACTGGCTCAGACGGCTGCATATGGGTGTAACCGGAAAAAACTGCATCATAATTTTGTCTAGCAAGAGCCAATATTGTTTTCCGCATCTTATTAAATAAGGCAACAAGCTGAAGGTAATACTTTCTAGTATCCATTCGTATTACCGTTGCTCCTAAGTCATTGCGGGAACGAGCTGTATGCTGTTGTCCTCCGACTTCCATTCCAACCATTTTGATAAGTCGACCCTCGAGGTTGGTATACAAATCTTCAATATTCTCGCTAAAGTCAGGAAGGACTCTATCTTTTTGAATTTCATCAGTTGCTTTCAATATTTTTTGAGCAACTGCTTTTTCAATGATCCCTTGTTTACACAGCATAAGCACATGCGCACGATTGATATCCAGCATCGTGTCATAAGATTGTTCAAAATCTGCTCTGGCAATTGGATCGTTAATGTATTTAATGATCTCCTGAGCCAATGGCTTGGAGATTTTTCCTCTGGAAAAATCAGGTTTCTTTTGAGACATTTTTTTTCTCCTTGGTCAAAATCAATGAATATTCTTGTTAATCAAATCAAGAACTCCTGAGTATTAATTTTTCACAATTGCGACAAAACGTCTAAAAATATTCATAATAAGCATAATAATTTTGCCTCAGAGAAAAATATGCCTGCGTCCCAATCTCCTCGCTCTTTTTTTGTCTCAGAAGCGGTGGAACTGCTGTTCCAGATCCATAGAACTCAATCTTTTACGGAGGCAGCTCAGAACTTAGGAGTATCCCAATCAGTAGCCTCGAGAAAACTTGTGGCCTTTGAAAATGCTTTAAAAACAACATTGGTTGACCGTTCCACCAGACCGGTGAATCTAACAGCAGACGGTAAAGAAGTTTTGGAGACCTGTAGACCTTTTCTTAATTCTGTTCCGGAGCTAATCGAATCATTAAGAACAAAGAACCACTTGAGGATTGACTTGAGAATCGGAGTTCTCGATAGTTTTACTCGCAATATAACAAGTTCGCTGATCTCAACAATAAATAAACAAATAACACATTGCACAATTCTTTCTGGAACAAGCGATCATCTATATAGTCGTTTTTTAAAAGATGAAATCGATATCTTTATTTCATCTGATCCAAGTATTGAGCTAAAAGACATGAGAAAAAAGTTTTTCTATGGAGAACCGTCTCTTTTAGTTCTACCTAGTTCTTTTCCCATAGAAAATCAAAGTTTGACCTGGTCCAACTTAAGACTATGCGGTTTGCCTTACATTGGTTTAAGTAAAGCCACAGGTGGAGGAAAACTTTTCCAAAACTTTTTGGCCGCCCATGACATTCCAATCATGCAAAAATTCAATGTCGACAACAACTCAGTTCTCCTAGAAATGGTTGATGCGGGCCTGGGATGGACAATCTCGCGCCCCTCCGGAGTGCTTCAACATGTAAAGTACTTACCAAACATACAATTAAGAGCAATGCCTGCACCAACCCTATCGAGAGAAGTATTTTTAGTTTCAAGAAACTCTGTTCCTTTTAGCCTCTTTCAGACAATATTCGAGGCCTTAACCACAATTACCCAGAAAAAATTAGCCAAGGAAACTATTGAAATTGCTCCTTGGCTAAAGGAAGAAATTTTTACAGTGGATCTAGATAACGAAAAAAAGATTCCTTTCAGTTCTGTTTCTGATTAGCATGAAAAGCTTAACTTTTATACAACGTTTATCCCAAGGTTTATTTTTCGAGCCTGATGAACGGAGCTATTGGCGTCCGGATATTTTAGGTTATCATTTTGAGGAAGCAAGTCAAACTACAATTGTCGGGCATCCTCCCACAAACTTTCTCATAATTAAGCCGTCAAAAGAGGAGATAGGAACCGTTATTTATACAACAGACGGATCTAAGAATATGTCAGCTCATTTGCCAGAGGTTTTATGGCTTTGCGATCTTGGCCTGAAGGTTATTCTTTACGACATTCCAGGTTTTGGGAAATATGAGGGAGACTTAAATTTAGAGATCTTCATGGAACTTTCTAAAAAAGCCATTGACTACGCCTCTCAGAATTTTGTCTTCTCCCCACTCATTCTCTACGGTAACTTTATTGGATCCCTACCCACACTGTCCGTTGCCCCTCAGTTGAAAAAAGCTCCAAACCTAGTGATCGTCGGAAATTGCTTTTATGAATTTAGGACTTATCTGATATCAAGATATGGCCCTGGTATCGGACATGCCATAAGTTCTTTTATTCCCAGAATGATTGAACCTTCTGCATTTTTAAGCCAAACTTGTTTGCCAACTGTTGTGTTGTTCAGCGATAGAGAGAGAATTCAACCCTCGGAATACAAGAAAATCTCTCAAATAAAAAATTCAAAGTTAAGTTTTATAGACCTTTCCAATGAATCATCCATCTTAGGAAATCCTACTATTCAATCCAAACTTGCAAATACGATTTTGAACTCAGTTCTTGAGGCCTAAAAAAATCATAAGGATAAGAAAATTTTAGGGACCCGGGTTCCGATCTCCCAGGTCCCTTCTCATACTTTTAAATTTTTCTAAAAACTAGAGGAGGATTCTTGAAAAAGCAAATGCAATTAAGGTTGCCGAAGTAGTAGCTACCAGCATTGGAACCATGAAGGAATGATTTAATACATAGTTTCCAATCTTAATAGTTCCGGATTGGTCAAACTGCATTGTTGAAATAACAGGGCCGCTGGCTGGGAAAAAAGAGGTTCCGTTAACACTTGGGTATAAACCGACCAAGGTTGCAGGAGTTAAACCAAGCGCAATCCCAATTGGCATAATTGCTCTAACTGTTGCTGCCTGAGAAGCCAAGAAGGAAGAAGCAAAGAAACAAATCACCGCAAAAAGAATCGGGTAATTTTGGAGGTACTGTCCCATAGAAGCAATCCAGGCGGCTTTATGGGCGGAAATGAATGTATCAGCCATCCATGCAAGTCCAAAAATAACAATGATTGCGGAAATCCCTGCTCTAAGGACAGAGGATTCTAAAGCTTTTTTCATCTGAGGTCTGCAGATAATCAGAATAAGAAAAGCGGCTGCCAACATAGACATTTGTAAGAAAACGCCCATTCCAATAGGTTTTCCGGTACTTGGAGTTCGCATCTCAGGGAAAAATCCAGCCACAACGGCGAAAACAACTCCAAGAACGAAAATGATGGCAGACCATGCAGCTGTCTTAGGCAATTCTTTATGTTCGATCGGTTTCGGAGGAAGGACTAATCCATCTTTGACGCGTTGAAGATACTCTGGATCGTTATCCAACTCTTTTCCGTAAAAAGACATAACGCAAGAGGTGATAAGGACAGCAATCAAAGTAGAAGGGACCGTCACCATCATAATTTGACCCAAGGTCATATTAGACCCGCTTGAGCCAAGTAATCCAAGCAATGCTGCTGTGCACGCTGCCACGGGAGAAGCTACCAATGACTGTTGTGCGGCAATGGCAGAGACAGTCATAGAGCGCTCTGGACGAACTCTTGAAGAATAAGAAACTTCATAAATAACCGGTTGCAAGGCCTGAACAATGTTAGCTGTACCGGCCAAGAAAGAGAAAAACCAGGTTACTAATGGAGCAATAAATACTATTCTTTTTGGATTTGCACGAATGATTCGTTCAGCAATTCGCACCATACAGTCAATTCCACCTGCTGCTTGCATCGCAGAAGCTGCAATAACGACTGCCAAAATAATGAGAATTACATCAACCGGTGCTCCTGTGGGTCTTAACCCAAAAACCTGATTTAAGATCATCAAACCGCCGCCACCGCATATTCCTAGTCCTATGCTTCCGAATCTGACGCCGATAATAACTGCACCGAGTACAACGACTGCTTGTAAAAAGACATCCATAATTATTCTCCTTGGGAGGTTTAAATTTTTTGTTTTTTTATCTTCTTGCTAACAGGCAGGATTGTCATCTTAGTTGCTCAGGCTGCAACTTAAATATGCAAAAACTTCTTAAATGAATAAAAAAAAAGCTACAACCCCTTTGTACTTATAGAGTATTAATTGTTATTGCCAGTGCAAATTTAGGCATTCTTTTAATACAGCCAAAAGATAAAAGACAGTGCTGTAACCGAAGGTAATATTAAAAGGTGACTTGTCGAATGTGGAATTCACCAATATTTTGGTGACATAGCGTTTTGACAATAGGCAGAACCGAAGCGGAATATAGCTTGCAAACTTCTTTTGCGATTTCCTCGAACAAATCTTGGGGAAAGAGCTCGTTTGCAATCAAGTAAATGCGTCTTTCCATCCCGGGAGCTGGAAGAGGAATTACCTCGATATCTTTCGTAAATGCAGGATAGTTTAAAAGACTCAAGGGGCTAGTAATAGTCCAACCGTTTTTGTTGGCTACCATGGAAAGCTTGATCGCAAGATTGTCGACTTTAATCCGGCCAACTAACTGAATTCCATAGGTTATCAAAAAGTTATTTACCAGTTTTCCCCTGCCACTCTTTCCATAAGAATTGATGAACGGCAAGTTGCATAGAGAAAGCTGGTTCCAGCTAAGTTTTTTTAGTCCCTCCCCGAAATAGATACCTTTAGGAAAGAGTGCAACAGAAGGCTCTCGAATCATCAAAATTCTTTTCCAATCCGTATTCTTTAGAGCCGGATCGGAGGAGACAATAATATC
Organism: uncultured Sutterella sp.; assembly: GCA_900542195.1. Taxonomy (GTDB): domain Bacteria; phylum Pseudomonadota; class Gammaproteobacteria; order Burkholderiales; family Burkholderiaceae_F; genus Turicimonas. The sequence continues at coordinate 17,585 of UQNA01000014.1, forward strand.
TACATCGTGCTTTTTGAGTCTTTCAATCAGTCTGTCCGAACTCCCCGTCAGACAAGTAATAGTCCCTACTCTTGTCTTAAAATTCGATAGAAATTGAGGAACTATAGACAAGGACATACTTTCTAAGAAACCAATTCTTAATTCTTGATGCAATGAATTTTTTTCCCTCACGTTCTCCAACGCCTCTCTAGTACTCTTCATTGCAGCCTTGACTCTAGAGTACAGAATTTTTCCGTCTGGTGTTGGGATCATCGGCTTGGAACAACGATCAAAAAGAGTAACCTCTAATGTGTCTTCCAACCTTTTCAATGCTCTCGATGCTGCCGATGTACTAAGCGAGAACAATTCCGCCGATTCTTTCAACGAACCAGTCTCACATAGAGAAATAAACAGGAGCCACTCGTGGGTATAAACAGCATCCTCGAGCATATCGTTCTCCTTCTAGATTTTCTTAAGAAAGGCGACTATTGTTTGAATTTGTTTGTCAGAAGTAGACCATGAAGTACACAAACGCAGTAAATAATGTTCATCGTCTGTCTTCCTCAGGACTCTTAGTTTAAACTTTTTCTGCAGTTTCTCCAGAGTGGAAGCATCTACGACGGGGAAAACCTGATTTGTCATGGTTGGCACCAGGAGAGGAAAGCCGGCATTTTCAAAGGCTTCGCTAATGACTTGAGCCTGCTTAACCGCTCTCTCTCCGATCGAAAGATACAGATTGTTCTCAAACAAAGCTAAAAAACTGCAGCCAAGAAGTCGGCCTTTAGCTATTAAGCCCCCGCGCATTCTCAAAACTCCAAGTAATCTCTTAGAAATTTTGGAATTATTTACAACCAGAGCTTCTCCAATCAAGCTTCCGCATTTCGTACCTCCGATATAAAAGACATCGGCAACCTTTGCTATTTGAGCCAACGATATATTGGAAGCCGCTAATCCATAGGCTAGTCTTGCTCCGTCTATATAAAAGAGTAGATCGTATTTTTTGCAGGACTTCGAAATTTTTTCTAATTCATCCAAAGAATAGAGGGTTCCGAATTCTGTAGGAAAAGAAATATAGACCGCCGCTGGCCGAGAGAGATGGGAGCGTTCTACTTCTTCACGGCTGTAGTAATCCTCACAAATCTCGTCAATTTGAGAAGATGATATTTTTCCAAACTTATTATTTACGGAAAGGATTTTTCCTCCACATGCTTCAATTGCTCCTGCCTCTGCGGTGGCAATATGAGAAGAATCAGCCGCCAGAACAGCCTCATTACTTGAGAGAGCAGTATCAATCGTCACCAGATTGGCCATTGTTCCGCTAGCAACCCAAAATACCCTGGCTAAAGATGAGGATAAATGACATGTTTTTAATATTTCTTTTTCTGCTTTTTCGCAGAACTCATCTTCACAGTAGCCTAGCTGCACAAGTTCATTTGAATTTTTCAAAAGATCAAGTATTGCAGGGTGGCAACCTCCTGTGTAATCACATTGAAACATCTCCATTTTCACGCCTCTTTAAAGTCTTTTGCGCCAGGGCTCCTTTAATTTCTATTTCTTAATTCTGAATCTTGCTTTATTGGGTAAATAACCTCAATTTGTTCATGAATTTTTTTACCCCTTCCTTTTGAGAAAGAAGATAGACATCGAATAGATCCTCAAGAAGAGAACCCTTCTCTATTTCTCCTATGAGCTTCCTATAAGAATCTGCTAACGAAACATTATTAATTAATGAAAACTCAAGAACTTTCTTGGTTTCATTTTTACCGATAATCTTCTGAAGAAATAAAGCAGGCGCTAAACTCATTTGTGCCTGTTCAAGACAGCGTTCAGAATTAGAGGTTATTCCTTTCACAACCTTTTCTAGTAAGACCAGAGATCCACGACTAAGTAATTGGCAAGAGTTCAGAATTGCTTTTAATGGCAAGGAGGAGTTTGAATCATTTTCAAGCCATCCTGCATGGACGCCCACATTCAAGCCAGCAGAATTAGCAAAGACTTTATCACAGATATTCATAATCAATTCTGCAACTGTCGGATTAATCTTGCCGGGCATGATAGAAGAACCAGGGGCAACTGCTGGCAAAATGATCTCTCTAATTCCAGCACGCGGACCGGAGGCCATGATAGTAAGATCTCTGGCCAATTTCCATAGTGCAACTGCGGCTGCCTGGATCTTTGAATGAGCAATTATGAATCTATACCGATTGTTTAATGAAGGTTGGAAGTCCTCTTCCTTGAGAGATAATTTGTAGCCTAACTCTTCACTTAAAAGCTGAGTTGCCTTATTAGAAAATGAAGGAAGAACTCCGAGCCCGGTTCCGAGATCACCCGCCCCTAAAACACTAAATGTCCAAAATTTCTTTTCTTCCTGTAATTCTTCGATGATAGCTTCAATTATGGTTTTATGAGATTTGAATTCGTCTCCAAGCCTTATAGGAAAAGAATCTTTTAAACCCAATCTACCGCACTTCACCACACCTTCAAATTCTTTTGCCTTTCTTTCTAACTCATTGCATAAGAGCCTTAAGTTTTTAGATAGCAAAGACAGATCTGAACGAATTGCAATAGCTTCTGCTGTCACGGTGACATCATTTGTCCACTGATTCAGAGAAATCTCATCCAAACTAATTGGTATATTGGCTTTTAACTGTATTTGTTCATTAATAATTTTGTTTGCCGGCATACCGACAAATCTAAGTATAGTTTGCTCAAAACAAGTCAATGGTTCAAATACGTTTATTAAACCGTCACAAACCCGAGAAATTTCTGCGGCCTTTTCTTTTGAAAGATATCCTAACTGTTCATTAGCCCGGGCAGAGGCTTTCCGTATTTTCAAAACGGCATTTATATATTCGGGAAATTCATTTAGTTTTTCATAACCAAAACTCAATGGTGCTTTGGTAAGTGATTCATTAGCAAAGAAGCTCATTTTCACACCTTTTTCAGTCGATTTTTCTAATAGATTTATACTTTCTGAAAAGTTCAACGGTTTTATCTCTATCCGTAAGTGAAAGCACATCGAAAATTTCTTCACAAACTTCCGGGGTGAGAATTTTGTCCTGTTTTGCTACCTCCTTACACGATCGATTAGTTTCTATGGCTTTCTTGGCAACTTTAACCCCAGTTGGATAACCGAACAAAGAACTCACCATCGTGGACAATGAAGTGGATAATTCCGCATAACCTCTTACCACTTCTTTGTTAATCTGAACTTCTTTTAGACACTCTTCATTAAATAACCTTAATGAAGAAGCTGCCAATTTCAAAGCATTCACCACTGTTATAAATCCGCCTGAGTTTATTGACCCATGGTCCAGTTGCCCCTCATTGGAAGAGTAAAAAGCCATCTCCTCTGCTATAGCCATTTCACCGAGCACATCCGTCATTAGCTCGCATAAATATGCCGTGTTCTCAGATTCATATCCTGTTGTACCTTCAGCGATATAAGAAAGCACAACTTCTTTTATTCCTGCTCTCGGGCCGGAAGAGTACAAGATCAAATCATTAGCTATTCGCGTTATTGCCGCCACAAGCTCTTTTAGGGTCTCCATTAGAATCGAATGGTGGTCTGTGTTTCTCATCCCGTCAAAAATCCCGCTATTCTTTACTACGTCATCTTCGTAGATCCTTTGCTTCATCTCAAATCCAACGACTTTAGAGAGATTCGGGTATATAAGTTCAGGATAACCAGGCAGCACCCCCATTCCTGTTCCTACAGCAGTCCCACCCATCACACCAAATTGGAAAATAGGCCTAATGTTTTCTAGTTCTTTTCTAACTCGTGAAACAGATCTAAGCCACCCAGCAAAAACTTGCCCCCAAGTCATAGGTACGGCATCTTGAAGGCCAGTTCTTCCTAATCGCACTACTTCTTTGAACTCCTGAGCCTTAATCAGGAGAGTTGATTCAATTTCTTTAGCAGCTTTTAGAACAGGTTCGATTAAACGAAAAATGACTATAGCCTCCGCAGTTGGGAAGACATCATTTGAGGACTGGCACATATTTACATGAGTATTGGGATGAATAGCCTCATATGACACCTTTCCCGTTAAAATCTCGTTCGCTCTATTGGCCAGTACCTCATTGACATTCATGTTAACGCCCGTACCTTGCGAACGCCACACATTCACTGGGAAATGACCTAAAAATTTTCCACTGATAACTTCATCACAAGCTTTGCATATCGCTCTTGCTTTTTCTTCATTTAACGCTCCTATTTGAGCGTTTGTTATGGCACATGCTTTCTTTATTTCTGCAACTGCGGCAATCACCTCGGGATATTCGTTGTAAGTATGATTGCTTACCTTGTAGTTATTTGAGGTACGGACGGTTTGTATACCGTAATATGCCTCATCAGGGACCTCTAATTCCCCCAGAGAATCTTTCTCTAGACGCATACAAACTCCTTAAAGATATGGGAAGGATATGAAGAAATTATCAAGAGAAAGAGAGAAAGGCGCCAATAAAATGCAAAGAACTCAACTCTTAGTTGCTGTTAATGATAAAAGAACGGGGTAAAGAACCTCAAAGGCAGGGGAAATCCTAAATTGCACTCTCAAAATTAATACACTAAGAAGTCCTCTTCTCGCAAACTTGTATTTCATTTAATTTTTCAGCTAATCACTCTTCAAGCTCAGCACTAAAATAGAAACCAGAATTAATCCGATCCCCACCAAAGTCCAAACAGAATAAGGTTCATGAAGCAGGAAGATTCCCCAGCAAGCCGCCCCCATCGGCTCAGCCAGACCAAGAGTAGAAGCTACGCTTGCTTTGGTATGCCGAACACCTGTAAAGAAAAAGGCAAACGCTAGAGATGCCGTTACTAAGCCAAGTGCCACTGCACAGCTAAGGCCTTGTGCGGTAGCGATCCAGGATATCGGAAAAAACATCAGCATGGGTGCATTGATGATAGCCACCAAACCCATCACTACTACCATGGCCGATTCTGAAGAGACGCCTTCCATCGCTTTCGGTGCGGCCACAATTTCGCCGGCATAACATAGCCCGGCCAACAGAGGAAGGAGCAAATAAATCCAATGGATGGTTGAATTGAAATTCTCTAAATTCAATAAAACAATGCCGACAATCGCTGTCACAGTCGAGAAATACCAAATCTTTGAAGGATTTTTACCGTAAACGATCTTCTCAATGATCGCCGTCCAGATAGGCGTTGAACCAATAGCAGCAATGGTTCCTACGGCTACTCCCGTCTTTGGGAGTGACGAAAAGAACAATAGTTGGAAGCCATATAAACACAAAGCCACCAACACGAGAAATTTAAAATTAAAAGAGGACCAAGAGTTCGGAAATTTTTTTGCAGCCCAGCAGAAAGCCGCTAGTCCTAAAGTGCCAATAACCATTCTTGCTTCAGTTACAGTGAATGGTGTTGCTCCCTCCGGCGCAAAACTCTGGATCGTTCCCGAAAAACTAAAGCACAAGGCACCAATCAAAACAAAAAGAGGGCCTGATAATCTCATTTTCTTCCTTTCCCTTGGAATTCTTCCTTCTTCTCTTTGAAAGGAATTCTCTTTTATCGTTATATTTTTTGCTAACAGAAGTGAGCAAACAGAATGCCTAACATTCCATCTACGAATCCTTCAAAGGTTTTCCCTGAATGTTTTTCAAAAGCTTTGTCTCGGGATCTAACACAAAGATTTCTTGTTTCATCCATGGAGCAATATCAACCAACTCTTTCAAGATATCTTCCCGGAGAATTCGGCATGCCTCTTCAATAAAAGTGTTCATCAGAATCTCCGGCTCATTTCTTCTTGCAAGCACATATACTTTTCTAGACAGAAGAGGCGCCGGCATTGGTCGATAGGTTACCTTATCCATGAAATTTTTGTTTTGAAGAATCGTCGATGCCCTCGACACTGTCCACCCGACTCCTTCGCTGATCAAGGCGAGCATTGTACTGTTGCTGTCAACCTCAAGTTGATGAGGAAGAGATATTCCCGAAGTGTCTAAAAAAACTTCATTAAGTTTGCCTCCCCCGCTGGAGTGATGGTATTTGAGGAAAGGCAAACCGCAAAATTTAAGAGAGTTCCAAGACTTCCAACACTTCGAGTTTTCCATTTTTCTTGGAAAAACCAGCAGACTTCCTTCCTGAAAAATCTTCTGCCGCTTCAAATTGGCTAAATCCACCGTTGAATCACTCGAAAAAATCACGTCAAGCTCTCCGCTTAAGAGCTTTTGATGGAGGACATCTGAAGTACCCACTACTGATACCAACTGTCTGGTTTTATTCCGGAGCCGAATGATGAGTTTCGGCAACAGATCAACACTCAGACTTTCAATGCATCCAATTCTGATTAACGGCTTCAATTTGTTTTCTTGTCGGATGTTTTGCGCTAAATTTCCGAAAGAAAGCACATACTTCTCTAGTTCTTGTTTCAGCACCTGACCCTCAGGTGTTAATCTAACCGGCCGGCTGTTCCTTTCAAAGAGAGGAACCCTCCACTCGTCTTCCCAATGCTTGATTATTCGGGAAACCGCGCTCTGAGTCATCCCGAACATCTCTCCGGCCTCTGTAAAACTGCACGTTTGGGCTGCCTTCAAAAAAATTTGAGCTGCTTTATTCAGAAACAAATCGGATGCGTTAGAAATATCAGTCATATTGTCAGAACCTCCGTGGGCAAAGGTCTTTCCGTCAAGATTCCGTTGTGCTATGAGTTTGCACAGGAATGTTTTTCATTCTTTGGAAGCATGTTCTTTAACACTTTACCACCATTGCTGCAAAGTTATACAAGAACAAACCTCAACCTGATAAGGAGCTGTCTATGTTTTGGATTCAAGCTTTAGTCATATTGGCGTGTATTATGATCGGCGCGAGAAAGAGCGGCGTCGCCATGGGTTTTGCAGGCGGCGTTGGTCTTTTCATACTCGTTTTTATTTTCGGTCTAAGACCAGCCTCGCCTCCTGTTAATGTCTTACTTATCATTATTGCAGTATCTGCCATGGCCGCTTGTCTGCAAGTAGCCGGAGGCCTTGACTTATTGGTACATTTGGCGGAAAAGCTTCTCAGAAGAAATCCCAACCGAATCACCTTCATGGCACCAATCGTCACTTTTCTCTTCACGGTATTTACCGGGACTAGTTACGTTGCGCTAGCTGTTTATCCCGTGATCTGCGAAGTTGCGTTAGAAGCAAAGATCAGAGTTGAAAGACCCATGTCAATCGCTTTGATTGCTAGCCAACACGGAATTTCTGCCTCTCCGGTTTCAGCTTCCACCGCTGCCCTCCTTGCTGTTCTTGCAGCTCAAGGCGTTTCTCTTGGTCAGATAATGCTTGTTCTAGTACCTGCCATTTTCCTAGGCATCATGATTGGTGCGGTAAGTGTTTACAAGAAAGGTCTCGAACTGGAAAACGATCCGGAATTCAAAAAGCTTATTGAATCCGGTGAAATTACCTTAGGCAAAGGTGCCTCTCGCGAATACAAACCAACAAAAGAAGCCTTAATTTCCGTTACCCTGTTTGCTCTCGGTGTTGCTTCCATCGTCCTCCTCGGCAGCGTTAAATCCTTAATGCCACACTGGATAATCAACGGCAAAGATACATATCTTTCAATTCCCAATGCAATTGAAATCATTGCTTTCTTCACATCCTTCTTAATTGTCTTCGCCTGCGGCCTCAAACCATCAAATATCGCTAAGAGCAGCGTGTTTTCTGCAGGTATAACCGGTGTTATCGCAATCTTCGGTATCGCATGGATGACGGATACTTTCTTCTTAGCCCATAAAGCCATGATTATCGATAATCTCGGCGGAATCGTTCGCGAATTCCCGATCCTTTTCGCGGTCATGATTTTTGTTATGTCTGCTTTGCTCCTGAGCCAAGGTGCTACAACCCGTTCAATTATGCCTCTAGGCGTCTCCCTTGGTTTGCCGCTCGGCTCTTTGGTAGCTTTTGCACCCGCAGTCAATGGTCTCTTCTTCTTCCCCGCAACCGGCAGTGCAATTTCTGCGATCACATTCGACCGTTCGGGGACCACAAAGATCGGCAGCTATGTTCTCAACCACAGCTTCCAACTTCCGGGATTTGTCACCTGCATTAGCTCAATCTTGATCGGTCTTGTTATCTCTTACTTTGTTTTCTAAAAGGAACTAAAAATGCGTATTGAAAAAGATTCATTAGGCTCTTTGCCAGTTCCGGATGATGCCTACTTCGGCATCCAAACTGTCCGCTGTGCCCAGAATTATGACGTCACCGACCATACCTTCAATGAATTACCTCATGTAATTAAAGCTGTTGCTGAAGTCAAAATGGCCGCTGCCCTTGCCAATGAAGAAATCGGCGCCCTTGAGCCGGAAAAAGCAAAAGCCATTGTGCAGGCTTGTCAGGAAATCATTGACGGTAAATTCTCTGATCAGTTCCCGGTAAATATTTGGAGAAGTCATGGCACAGGCGTCAATATGAACGTTAACGAAGTCATTGCCAACCGAGCCAATGAAATTCTTACCGGGAAGAAAGGATATGATGCCGTTCACCCGAACACCCACGTGAACATGTGTCAGTCATCAAACGATATCTATCCTGCAGCCGAAGCAATCGTTCTGTATCGAATGATTACCAAGACATTGAAATCCGTTAAGTATTTTGAAGAAGCTCTTGCGGAAAAAGCCAAGGAGCTTAAAGATGTTCCCCGTTTAGGCAGAACCTGTATGCAAGATGCAGTGCCGATGACTTTTGGTCAAGTCTTCGGTGCTTGGCATAGCCTCATCGCCAGAAATAGAAAACGGCTGGAGAATCTGTTGCCGGAATATCAAGAAACCATCCTAGGCGCAACTGTACTCGGCAGCGGCATGGGCGAACTTCCGGGATATAACGAAACAGTTTATAAGCATTTGTCTAAAGTCGTTGGCTTTGAGATGAGGCAAGCCAAGTTTGCTGAAGAGGTTATCGAGGACTCTGCTCTGTTTGACGGTTCTCAGAACAACGATTCGTTCATCTATTTGATGGGTGTCTTGAAGGTAATCGCATGTGCAGGCGGCCGCATCGGCAATGACCTCTATGTATTCAGTTCCGGTCCAAGAACAGGAATTGGCGAAATTATCCTTCCGTCGATTGCTCCCGGATCCTCCATCATGCCGGGCAAAATCAATCCTTACATGCCTGAGTTACTTCTCCAGATTATGCAGCAAATTATTTCGCATGACATGATGGCAACCTTGACGGTGAACGAATCCGACTTGGATCTTTGCTCTTCAACTTGCGGCAGTTTCTTAGGAGCAATGGAGTCTCTCGAACTCATTGACAAAGGCTTCCGTCTGGTAGCAGACAGATGCATTAAAGGCATAAAGGTCAATGCTGAAAAAGCACGACAGAATGCAGAAATGAGTACCTCTTTAGCAACGATGGTTTCTGCTCTTTACGGCTATCCGACCGGCACAAAGATTGCTCACAAAGCCTGGAACGAAGGAAAATCGTGCAAAGAAGTTGCTTTGGAGGAAGGACTGATTCCGCCTGAAGTAGCTGAAGAACTCTTTGATGTCAGAAAGCTGGCCGATAGAAAAGCCACAATTGAAATGTTCAATAAGTTTAAGAGCCTCAGAAAAATCGACTAGGAGAAATCAAATGAGACAAGAACATGACGGATTAGGCACAATGGAACTTCCTGACGAAGCCTACTGGGGTATCGTTTCTGAAAGAAATAAAGAAGCTTTTGATGTGGGACCGCTGACATTGGATGATTATGCGCCTTACATGCGTGCAGTTGCTCTTTGCAAAATCGCATGTGCACGTGCAAATGCAGAAATTGGTGCTTTGGATCCCGAAAAAGCAAAATACATCGAGAAAGCCGCTTGGGAGATCGTTGAGGGGAAACTAAAAGGCAATTTCGTTGTCAACATTTACAGAGGCTCGGGCACCCCGGCTAACATGATTGTCAATGAAGTCATTGCCCACAGAGCTAACGAATTAATTTCCGGAGATAAAAGTAAAGGCGGCATTCATCCGAACACTCACGTCAACATGTGTCAGTCAACCAATGACCTGATTCCGACGGCTAAAGAAATCGTCGTCCATGATGAACTTGGAAAAGTTGTTGAGGCCACGAAGTACTTTGCTCAAGTTCTTCGCCAAAAACAAGAAGAGTTCAAGGATGTCATCAAGATGGGCCGTACATGCCTGCAAGATGCCGTTCCCATGACTCTCGGCCAGGAATTTGGAGCTTTTGCTCACGCTGCCGAACGATTGGCCAAGAGAATAGCCGTGGAACAAGCAAGATGGAACCAATCCTGCATCGGCGGTACTTGTGTTGGCACAGGCATGGGTTGCATGCCGGGATTTAGAGCAGTCATTGATAAACACCTGTCAGACGTTTGCGGCCGTCCTATCCATACAGAAGAAGATTTGTTTGACGGAATGATGGCAACAGATGGCTTGGTCATCGCTCATGCTCACTTGCAAGCCCTAGCAACTTTAGTATGGAAAGTTGCGCGAGATATTCGTCTTCTCGGTTCAGGACCGAGAGCCGGATTCGGAGAAATCAATCTGCCTGCCGTGGCTCCGGGATCCTCTATCATGCCTGGCAAAGTAAACCCTGTAATTCCAGAAATGGTGTTCCTCTCAACAGACAGAGTCTGTTCCAATCATGCAGGCTTAGTTGCTGGCGTTCTTTCCGGTTGGCTGGAACTCGGAACTTCTTCCGGCGTTCCAATAAAGAGTTTCATTGAAAGCAGCGATTTGCTGAGTAGGACAATGAGAGTTTTCGCCGACAAATGCATCAAAGGCATAACTGCAAATAGAGAGCATTGCTTAGCAATGACTGAGAAATCCACTTCATTAGCAACGATGGTCTCTGCTCTCTTTGGATATGAAGTTGGTACTAAGATTGCCCACATCGCCATCGACGAAGATATCACCTGCAAGGAAGCAGCCAAAAAGGCCGGAGTCCTTCCTGACGAAGTCATTGACGAACTTTTTGATATCAACAATTTGGTAGAACCTGAAAAGATGGAAGCTTTATTCGCCAAATATCAAAATTACAGAAAGGTCTAGTGTCTTCTAACGTAATCTAAATAAGCGAGGAACTTCCAATCCTCGCTTCTCTTCAAAAAATAAGAAGAAAAAGGTTTCTAGACCAAAAATTTGACATCCTCCCTTTAGATTCGAAAAAGAAGGATGTCTTAGTTTTTAGGGCTGAGCCTTTTCTTAAAAGATGAGTGTTTCAAAGTTTATTTGCTTCTTGTTTTGCAGAAAACAAATCTCGGCCGGAAAACTTTAACAAGGTCACCCGCATTCACAGAACGGAATGCGTCTTCTTCGTCGGTTCCCTGCTTTACCGCCGCAGGGATCTTTTCTTGAAAAGCAGCGCTCTCTTCTTTGCATACGCTGGCATTAACCAAGAACTTAGCGTCATCGGTTAAATCATTTGCCTTTTCCGAAATTGTCAGGAAAAGCCTTCACGCTTGATCATTTCGAAATCAAATACTTCTGCTGGTTGAATCCGATAAATAATCCTATTCTGGTTTTCTTCTTTAAACTTCTTAAAAAATATATTTTTTGAAAATTTAAAAATAATCAACAAGTTAACTTAAATAATCTGCAGGTATTTTCATAATTTTTTCTATTAAATTTTCCAAATACCCACCCAAGAAGTCAATATTGGTAAAATAGAAGCTCAAATGGGAGGAAAAATGAAAGAAGAAAAAAGAAACAATGCCAACATGTACATCGACAACATTCGATTGATTGACGACTCTTTTTTCGAAATCTTCTTTAGAAATGATCCCAAATACATTGAAGTCGTCATTCACGAAATTTTCAAACATATTGGTCGTCCTCTTGTTTCTATTGAAAAGGTAGAAACTCAATCGAGACTTCAGTCACTCGGTCACCGAGAACTCTGTCTTGATTTGCTTGCTACTGACTCAAATCAAAACAAGATCAATATTGAAATTCAACGCGCAACCACAAACATTTTGACCAAACGTGCTAGGTATCACAGTGCATTATTAGATTCAAACACACTTAATAAAAATCACGACTTCTGTGAGCTTATGGAGAACTATATAATTTTCATTACTGAGAAAGATTTTCGCAAACTTGGTAAACCAATATATCAAGTCGAGCGAGTTTTCCTTGAGGACCAAACTCCGTTCAATGATGGAACTCACATTCTTTTTGTTAACGGACAGTACCAACACGACGATCCTATAGGCAACCTCATGAAGGACTTTTTCTCTAAAGGAGCGGAGCAAATGAACAATCCAGTTTTGGCAGAGCGAATGAAATATTTGAAAGAAACAGAAGAAGGAAGAAAAGAACTCTCGGGAGTTGAGGTCCAAATCGCTTCTAAAGCGAAGGCTGAAGGAAAGGTTGAGGGCAACGCTGAAGGAAAACTCGAAGTAGCCATCAACCTGCTGCAGCTTGGCAAATCACCTATAGAGCTTATTTCCGAAGCTACTGGTTTTTCAATCGAGTTCTTAAAAGAGCTGCAAAGCACATTGCCTACCCCAGCTTAACTTGACAATCCATCATTCACTTTCGCAACGTGTCGTCACTTGTCAGATGTTGGGGTCCTCTGAAGGCCCCTACTCATCCTTCCAAACATTTGTGACCTGACGGTTCGATACTTGTTTACCGGAAATTTTCGTACACCTTTTTTCAGTCATGGTTTTTAAGACTCTGAGCAACGACGCAAATATCGTTTAGGCTTCATCACGATTTGAATGAACTCCAAATAAACAAAACCAGCCTGCAAAAAATTTGACATCCTTCCTCTAGATTCAAAGAAGAAGGATGTCTTAGTTTTTAGGGCCTCAGCCTCTTCTCAAAAAGCTGAGTTATTCAAAGTTTATTTGCCGACTTGTTTCACAGAAAAACGAATCTCGGCCGGAAAACCTTTGACAAGGTCGCCTGCTTTCACGGAACGGAATGCGTTTTCTTCGTCAGCGCCCTGCTTTACTGCTGCAGTGATCTTTTCTTGAAGAGCAGCCACGTCTTCTTTGCATACGCCGGTATTAACCAAGAATCTGGCATCGCCGGCAATAGCATTTACCGTTGCGCCGCCCTTGAAGTTATAGGCGGAAGCACAAGGAAGTGCTTTTTCCAATGCAAGAATGGCACGTGCTCCGGCATGAACGGCATTAACGTTGCCGTAGTTGCCGTTGGAGTGGCCTCCCGGACCGGTCATTTCAACTTCAAAAACAGCTGCATTAGCGGCAGAACAAAGACCGAACAAACCAATTAAAAGTAATTTCTTCATTTCTGCCTCCTACTTATAAACTTCTTCAGTGGTTCTCTTGCCCATCGGGTCAAGCAGCGGTTTAACTACTTTACCGTCAGCGGTGTTGTAGCCTGCGGCCATCAAGCCCATAAGAATCATGCGGTATACACGGTTTCCTTCAGCTTTTCCGTCACCCGGAATGCCCCATTCATACCATGTGTGTCCGCCGCCGCCCGCAGCAGGAGTTCCTACATTGATATTGATAGTCGGAACACCAACGGCAGCAGGAACGTTGTCGTTCAAAGAAGAAGCTCCTTCAGCAAGTGCTTTTCTTTGGTCAATGCCGACTGTATCTGCAGCCTGCCAATGAATCTGAACTACCGGATCGTCGTAGTTAGTTCTGCGGTGAGCAGGTCTGTCGCCGAACCAAACCAATTCCATCTTAACTGCTTTAGGATCGCCTTTCTTGAGAGCGAATTTTGCATTTTCTGCATCCATCGCTTCTTGGAACTTAGGTTCGATCTTCGATCTGATCGCTAAGAGAGGTTCCGGAGTCGGGCTTCTCATATCAACCATCAAAGTGCACTCTTCGCTTCTGCCGCCTTCCGGAGCCTTTGTACATTCGCCGACGCCAACGGTATATGTTGTTCTTTCAGCTTTCTTGTCAAGATCGTAAGGGGTCTTGAGATCGGCAATGGCTGCAACTGCACGGTTCATTGCCATCAAAGCGGACGGCTGCTGTGCTCCGGCTTTCACGCCTTTGGGCTCAATGTACTTAATTTCAAAACGATAAGAGCCGAGATAGTTAACGGCACCGGAACCGGGACGTGTACTGTCGGCGGAAATATTGGCCACGAAGTTCAAAGCATTGTTGCCTTTGCCCGTGTCTTGGCTGTAGCCGTATAACTGTTTCATACCTGCCAAGTTGCCTTTTCCTTCTTCACCGGCGGTTCCGCATACCCACAAGTCATAGACCGGCTTAACTTTGTATTTCGTTAAGATCTGAGCGATCTGCATGACAGCAGCAGTATTAATCATTGCATCGTTGTAGCCCGGAACGTAGAGACGATAGCCTCCTTTAGCAATGGCATCGTCTAGGCTGTCATATCTCTTATAGGCTTTTTTATAGTTTTCGTCCTCAATGATTTTACCGTTCTTATCGAAATGCAGTTCGTCAGGAATAGCCGCTAATTCCTGAGGTGTTTTGACCAGAGGAGAATCGGCTTTTTGAAGCTTGATCGGCATGTAGGGTTTATCCTTCGGAGGAAGAACCGGAGGATTAACAGTATCGATATGACCTTCTAACAAAACTTTCGGACCCTGACCGGCATAAGCTTGAGCGCCGGCAGTCTGAGAATAAGTTCCGGGAATTCTTACGCAGGCGTTGTAAACGGGAAGTCCGTCAACTTTTTGGAGTCCTGCTCCGGGCAGGTTTCCGCCGACTCTGGACATGACGTTCTTTTTGTCAATACCCCATTCTTGAACAAATCTTCTCATCAGCTCTTCTTGTCTTCTCAATTCGGAACGAGAAGGAGAAGCGATTCTGACGACTTCCATGTGAGTATTGAATCTCCATTTCTGAGATTCCGGTGTTTCTAATTCTTTTTTGATTTTCTGCATTACCGGATCAGAATTAATAGCTTCCGCTGAAGCTTTAGTCGCTTCAGAAACGTTTGGTACAGCAGCCAAAGCCAGTGAAGAGCAAACAGCGCTGGAAACCAAAACAGCTAAAAGTTTTACTTTCATGTGTACACCTCCTTAGGAAAATTAAAGTGACGCGCCTATCCTACTTGCTGCCTTACACTTGGTCAATAACAACTCCTTACAAGTGTCGTAAAAGACACATCCGGCTTAAGAGAATTCCAGAGAGAGACTTGAGCCGTAAGAATTAACTCGCATTTACAGTTTTTTCAAACCGCCTTAACCTCAAGTGCTATAGGAGGAGAGCTTTGAAAATTACCAATTCCTTGTGGTTGATTGCCTCAGCATTTTTCTTTTCATGTCTGACCATTGCTACCAAACTTTGCGGCCAAACTTTTTCTTTTTACGAATTCATGTTCGCAAAATACGTGTTGGTAACACTGCTGACAGCTGCACTGTTGACCGTTAAACATCAAAGCTTCATACCGAAAAATCCCGGCTTAATTTTTCTTCGCTGTCTTTTTGGCGTTCTGACCGTGCTCGCCAACATCATTCTCATTTTCAATATGCCGGCTGCGGTAGCGCAAAGCTTCAATTACACGGCCTCCTTTTGGGTGGTTTTGGCGCTTTGCTTTTCTTCCCGCAGTTTCAGTATTGCCGTGCTCTTTCCTCTCTTTCTAGGCTTCGGCGGAATTCTCCTCGTTCTGAATCCTCAAATGAACGGTGAAATTTTGACAAATCCTTTAACGCCCATTTGTGTTGCCTACGGTCTACTGGCAGCGTTAGGAATGCTGGTCCTTAGAAAACTTGGAGAGAAACACGAAGCCACACTGGTGACAACCTTCTACTTTTCACTGGCCTCCGCAATGGTTGGTCTGATAGGAAGCCTTTATACCGATGACAAAAATCTATTGGGTCTCTTTGCGGATCCTTTCTTGCTTTTAGCTGTTCTTTTGACGCTGCTTTTCCAAATAGCAAAGACTTTTTCCTGGCAGTATGGAGACAGCGCACTCAACTCCATATATTTATTCCTAGGAGCACCTTTTGTTGTAATCTTAGGATGGTTGTTTCTCAATGAAATGCCCACCGCCTTCCAAATGCTTGGAATAGTGTTCATCGTTGGAAGTGCCGTAAGCAGCTATTTCATCATTTCCAGACTCAAAAAGAACCGTCAAGTTCGGCAGGATAATTAACTATGCAAACTGTTAAGGCCATCGCAGACGCTCTCGGTGTGACATCAGATGTTGTAAGACACTATACGGAATGTAAACTCGTTACGCCTGTAACGAATTCTGAGAACAAATACAAGTACTACGACGAATTTGACTTTCTTCAGCTCGCCAACGCCAGAATCCTGCGCAGCCTAGGCCTTCCATTGCCTGAAGTACTGGAATACAACAATTCTTCAGTTGTTCATCAGAAAGAAATATTGTCGGAGAAGTCCCGTCAAGTAAGAGCACAAATAGAGAAATTGCAAGAACTGGAACTGCGTTTGCATGAAGTCCAAGGATACTTGGAGAAAACAAACCGTTGCGTGCCTACCGTAGAAGTGGTAGAGCGAGATTCAATTCACGGTATCTATACCTTCGGGTCTGCGGTTCCTTCCAAAGAGATAAAACAAATTGCGAAACTGTGGGCTGAGCATTTTCCTTTCACGCATATCTCCATCAAAATACCAAAAGAAGAGCTGCAAAATCCGGCTTATGCCGGCCCCTATTCTGTCAGCCTCGGCCTCGGCGTAATCAATAAATACGCCGAACAATTTCAGCTGAAGATTGCACCGCCTGTCGAAACCATTCCGCCTGGACGTTTTCTGATTATTTATTTGAAGGTCCCGGATATATTCAATCTCACAAGACAAGACCTTTTGCCGTTATTTGAAAAAGCTGAGGAGCTTGGAGTTCGC
Source organism: uncultured Sutterella sp. (assembly GCA_900542195.1). Taxonomy (GTDB): domain Bacteria; phylum Pseudomonadota; class Gammaproteobacteria; order Burkholderiales; family Burkholderiaceae_F; genus Turicimonas. The sequence continues at coordinate 34,279 of UQNA01000014.1, forward strand.
TTTTCTCATCAATCTTCCGGACGTCTGCTGGCTATTGAGGAAAATGGTAAAGAGACTGAATTCTTCATTTTGATTCGAGTGAGAATAGAAAAGAATAACGATTAACTCACTTGACCTGTGTGTTACACCAAGGTTTATTCTGAAAAAAATAAGTTGATTCCCAAGGAGAAAAAATGAAATTTTTCAGATTAAACAAAGCAGCTGCGCTTATTGTCGTCCTCACTTCCAGCTCTGCCGCCGTCGGCGCCCTGACCTCCGGCACTTATGAAGCAACAGGAAAAGGAAATAACGGTCCGGTTGTCGTCCAAACAACCATTGAAAATTCTCAAATCAAAGACATCAAAGTTCTAAAAAATTCCGAAACACCCATGATTGGCGAAACAGCTATTCAGCAGCTGCCGTCCAAAATCATCGCTTCGCAATCCTTAGCTATCGACGGCTTAAGCGGAGCAACCAACACCAGCAACGCTCTCAAAAGCGCAGTTAAAGAAGCTTTAGTCAAAGCCGGCGGAAGTGAAAAAGACTTGAAACTGGTTGCGCTAAAGAAACCAGATGCTGTGCCAAATAAAGATGAATCTACGGATTTGGTAGTGGTTGGTGCCGGCGGCAGCGGTATGGCAGCCGCCATCCAAGGTAAAGAAAGAGGCTTGAACGTTGTTCTTGTAGAAAAGCTTCCGATGATTGGCGGTACAACGGCCTTGTCCTCTACTGCCTTTAACGCCGGCGGCAGCAAGATTCAGATGGCGCTTGAGAAACCATACACGGCTGAAGATTATTACAAAAAGTTAAAAGGCAAAGGACCAGATGATGCTTCCTTGAAGAATTTGGCAGAATTTTCGGGCCCAACCACAGACTGGCTCGTTAACATGGGAGCTGATCTGGGCCGTGTCATTAACGGCTCTCAACACACACCGAAAGATGGCGGCGCTCTGGGATCGATGCTTGTTCCGGTAATGAAAAAGAAGATGGATAGTCTTGGAATAGAACCGAGAGTGTCCACAAAAGCCGAAGAACTTTATGTTAAAGACGGCAGAGTTGCAGGCGTTAAAGTTAAAAACGATAACGGCACCTATACCATTTATGCCAAAGCAGTCGTTTTAGCCACCGGCGGATTTGCTTCTAATCCGAAACTTGTTGAAAAATACACACCTATGTGGGCCGGTTATCCTTCCACTGCCAGCAGAGGCGCTACAGGCGACGGCTTAGAGATGGCGCAAAAAGTCGGTGCAGGTCTGGCTCAGATGGAAAAATCCGGACCTCAAACAGTAGCTTATGATACCGGTCATGGAGCGGTGTCATTAACCAATGTCAGATACAACGGAGCCATTCTTGTTAATACAGATGGAAAGCGTTTCGTTAATGAATTAGCGCTGACTCCGATTCTTGGGAAAGCTATCAAAGACCAACAAGGAGGACATGCTTATCTGATTTTTGATCAGGCTTCTATCGATAGAGCTGCCTTGATGAAAAAATACAAGGAAGCCGGATATTTCGTGGAAGCTGCTACCGTTCCCGAATTAGCAACAAAACTTGGTATTTCTGCTGCAAATTTAGAAAAAACGGTGGAAAGTTACCGCCAAGGTATGGACAAGGGTGTAGATGAAGAATTCGGACGTAAAGATTCTCGCTTCTCGCGAATCGACAAAGCCCCTTATTACGGCGCCAAGATCAGCCCGGCAAGCCAGACTACATACGGCGGCATCAAAATTGACCTGAAAGGGAGAGCATTGACTCCTGAAGGCAAAGTCATCCCAGGACTTTACGCCAGCGGAGAAGCTGCGGCTCAATATGGACAAGGTGTTTCTATTGGAGTTATCTTGGGCAAACTGGCTGCCGATTCAGCAGCAGACGACATTGCCAAAGCCAAATAACTGACATGGAACAAATGCTTCCTTGAAATCAGAAAGGGATGAGGACTTTCGCGGACTGAGGTCAGCGGAGGTCCTAATTAACTTTCTCGGTTAAGCAAATCCTGCGCGAAAGTCTCGTCGATGGAATAGCGTTGAATATAGCTGACATCGATCCGCTGTTCGGCCTGCCAAGCGTCATAAGTTGCCTGCATACGCAGCCACATAGCAGCATCAGGTCCCGGGATTGCCGCACTGAGCTTAACAGCCATTTCCGGAGAAATGGCTATCTCTTCTTTAACAAGTCTAGTAACAGTAGCCGGAGAGACACCAAGATTAGCTGCAAATTTACGAGCACTCAGTCCCAGACTTTCCATTGCTGACTTAACGAGACGTCCCGGATGGGGTGGATTGAACATTTTTGACATTAGCGATAGACCTCGTAATTTGTGATATACGCATCCACTTCACGAAATTCAAAGGTGATGCGCCATCCTCCAGAGACAGTCGAAGACCAGGTTCCTTGTCGAACTCCTGCTAAGCTAAAGAAGGCTTACCAGGGAGATTTAGTTACTGTACTTCTGTTGCTGAATCCAAGACCAAAAGAAATTCTCTGTGCCGATCTGCGTATTTCGCTTGTATTCCGGCTTTAGAGCACGTTTCAAAAAAACTTCTTCAGATCTTTGCGAGACCAGCTTTTAATCATATTTTTCCGTTTACCAATATGTAACAGCTTAGCCCGATGTTTAATCTTATGCAACAGTGAATCAATTGCCTTAAATCAAATTTTTTTAATCGCGTTGCGCTGTATTCGTTTTGCTTTCCACCGAATTATTAAAGGATCTTCAAAGCAATTTCGGCGCACGCCTCAGCATCGGCTAATGCATGGTGATGGTTAAGTAAGTTGTAGCCGCAATAACGGGCAACCGTATGAAGTTTATGGTTCGGAAGTCTGTTTCCAATAACTCTTCGGGAGGCTCGGCAAGTACAAAGAAAATGATATTCCGGATACGGCATCTCATAATGAGCAAACACCGCCTTCAAACATCCTTCGTCAAACGGACTGTTATGAGCAACCAGCGTAAGACCTTCTACAAGCGGCGCTGCTTGCATCCACACATCCGGAAATAACGGTGCATTCAAAGTATCTTCTTTGCAAATGCCGTGAATCTTTGTATTGAAAGACGTGTAAAAGTGAGGTGTAGGCCGAATAAGACTGTAAAACTTATCCGCAATGATGCCGTCCCGCACAATGACTAAACCAACGCTGCATACACTGGTTCTGTACATATTGGCCGTTTCAAAGTCAATCGCCGCAAAATTCTGCATCTTTTCCTTTCCTCTCTTGAATCTTCAGATTTTGTCCTACCGGCCAATTAAAATCAACATTTTTAAAGACTTGAAACCGAACATCATGTTTCTCCTACCAAGCATCCAAGACTTTATTGACGAAAAAACTTCAGATAGTATTGAGTTTTGCTTACTGGTCTGTCTCACCAATGGCGACGGGGATCCGTACGCAATTCAACAAATGAAGAACATCCTCGGGATGCCTTGGTACATCGTAGATTCTTCGGTGCCTGCTTGGATGTTTGATCAAGATTATTGGTACAAGCTGGCAAAGGATCCTGACGTGGACGACATTTGCGTAAATCCTTTGTTTGCGGCTTCTTTGTTTCTGCACGTTTCTCAAACAATGATTACCGGATTTGCGGACCAAATCTCCCAAAAGTATTGTTTTACGGATAAAAGCGGAGCGCTTCTGCTCGCAAAAGTCGTTCGCTGCTTCAAAAAGAATCTCTCCAAAGGCAATACCTTCTCCGAACGAGAATATCAAAGAATGGTTGAGTCTCGATACATCCAGGCGGTTCTCGTGTGGATGGCTTTCTTAAGCGGCAAAACCAACCTTTTAAGCTCTCTTCCTTCTAGTGTGTTAGAGGCTTTCTGGGATCAATTTGTGGCCGTTTTTCGACGTGAACCGATAGTTTTGGCAGCAAATTTACGAGAAAACCTCAAGAGTTTCCTCTTAGACAAAGAAAAAGAAGGAGTATTGGATGCCGCTGAAATTACACCAAGTCAATTTTTCCTTTTCTATATTGATTGCTTCAATGGCGCCAATCTACACAAGATATCGGCCGAAGTTGTAGCCCAGATCCCGGCCTATTTCTTCTTATCTCTTTTTTATACATTTGGAGGACACTACAAAGAAGCTGTCGCTACAATTCAGAAGGCATGCAAGGAAATTTCTAATAAGCGTGTGGTAGATGATCCTTTCCTCAATACTTTTTTAGGAATCTATCTTTTGCTTGGAAAGCAAGATCCTTCTTTATTTAAAAAAGCCGTTTCTTTCGCATCACTTAAACAAGCGAAACTCCCAAGAGAAGGTGGAATGCTGTTTGAACTCTGCAGTCGGATTACAGATACGGAATCCGACGAATGGGACAATGCAGTCAGATATTATTCGGAAGGTTTCAATCCCGAATCTTTTAGCTTTTGGTGGGCACTCCTTTGCACTAAACTGAGGCCCGAGTCCACCCAGAGAGACAAGCTAAAATCTTACGCAGACGCTCCGGAACTTCCCATGTTCTTCCGAAGAGAAGCCGATGCTGTCCTCAACCGGGAAAAATATGAAAATGGAGAAACCACTTTCAGTTATGACAACAAGACCTGCGATTTTGGTGTTCCACCCCTAATGTCTCTCATTAAAGTTCAAGCGGAATGGGAACGGGTAATAGAGCGGATTATCCAAATACAAAACGGCAGAACCAGAAGATCGGATACTGAAGGATCTGAGCGTTTTGTCTATGAGGTTGATAAGGATACGCTCGAGATTTGGCCAAGACTTCAGAAAAGAACTAAAAATGGATCCTGGACATCAGGCAAATCTTTAACTCTTTCTGCTTTTAAGAAGTCAACTTCTCCGTCAGGTCCGGTTGAAAATGCACTTAGAAATTTGGTCGAAGGAGGAGAACGCTTTGTCTCTGCCAAACTTGGAGGCGCGGAGGCCATGTCTCACCTTATAGGCTATCCCTACGTCTACCGTTTGGACACGGATCTATCGCAGAGGATAGAGGTACAAAAAGGTTCGTTGGAGCTTTCATTCACTAAAAATAAGAACGGAGAAATCGTTCCTCATCATAATTTGGAAGAGTTTTCTCAGGCCGCCCTGCTGTCATATGATTATCTCTCCGTTTGGGAGTCTGACGAAGTATTAAAAATCTACCATCTCTCCAATGAAGAACAGCAGATTCTTGGTCAGCTCAACAAAGTCAAATCATTCCCAGCAAGAAGTGTTAAGCCGCTGACCCAAATGATCAAAGAGATTAGCACGGACATTCCTGTGCTCTCTGATCTTGTCAGCGATAAGGAGATGAAGCCGACGGCTAAAGCTGTGAGCAAAATTACTTTTCAGTTCTCACCGGCAGATTACAACTGTTATTCAGTTCACGCCGTCGTACGGCCGGTACCGGGCTCAACCATGGCTTTTGAGCCGGGTCATGGGCTGCAATTCGTCACGGTTAACGTCAATAAAGAGCCTGTCTCGGTCAGCCGAGATTTGAAGAAAGAAAAGGCAAATTGGGAAGAAATAGAAAACAAACTTCTTGGCTTTTCTGACTATCAAGAAAATTCCGACACTTGGATCCTCAACACCGAGCAAGTCTTGGAATTCATGGAAGTATTAAGAGAAAACAAGGGAATTTGCGACATCGCTTGGCCGCAGGAAGTTAAATTCAAGGTAGATAAACCGCCAATTACATTTGACTCCATAAATCTCAATATTCGCAGCATCGGCTCGTGGCTGACCATGCAAGGAAAAGTCCAGCTAGACGGCAAAACGGCCTTAGAAATGGATGAACTCCTCGATAAAATCCGCGAAGCTAAAGGCCGGTTCATTAAACTCAATGACACAGAGTACGTAGCAATCAGCGATAAGCTCAAAAAAGTTCTCTCGCAGATCGCCAAAGTCACTCATAAAAAGAAGAAAGAACTGGAAATCTCTGCTTTTAACGCCGGCTCTTTAAAAGAGTTAGAAGATGCCGGGGTCAGCTTAAATGCCGACCAAGAATATCGGGACCTTCTCTCTCGCATTGATTCCGCAAACGACCTGAAAGTCTCTGTCCCGTCGTCTTTACAAGCAGAACTAAGAAGTTACCAGATCGATGGGTTCGAGTGGTTGGCTAGATTGGCCCACTGGGGCGCAGGTGCCATTTTGGCTGATGATATGGGTCTGGGTAAAACGATTCAAACCATCACACTGTTGTTATTTAGAGCCTCGCAAGGCCCAAGTCTTGTCGTGACGCCGAGCTCCGTTCTTTATAACTGGCGTGATGAAATCTCTCGCTTTGCCCCGTCGCTGAATATTCATATTTTCAATTCCGGAGACCGTAAAAAGATCTTAGAAACCGCGGGCAACAACGATGTCGTGCTTTGTACCTACGGCGTTCTTAGCTCAGAAATTGAAAACATGTCTAAGACCGTATGGAATGTTGTAGTACTTGATGAAGCTCACGCCATCAAGAACAGAACATCCCAGATATCAAAGAATGTTCATTCTTTAAAGAGCAAAGCCCGTGTCTTGCTGACCGGTACTCCGATCCAAAATCATTTAAGTGAAATTTGGAACCTATTTGATTTTGCGAACCCGGGGCTGCTCGGCTCATTGCCGGATTTCAGCGAACGATTCATCATTCCTATTGAAAAATATCAGGATAAAGACCAACAACGCCTCCTTAAAAAAATGATTTCTCCGTTCCTGTTGAGAAGAACGAAGGCGGAGGTTTTGGAAGAGCTGCCGCAAAAAACGGAAATCACTATTAAAGTCTCGATGTCTCCGGAAGAAACCGCGCTCTACGAAAATCTCAGAAACAACACTCTGGAGAATCTTGCTTCCGGTGAAATCAACTCTATTCAGGCTATGGCAGCCTTGACTAAACTGCGTCAGGCAGCCTGTAATCCCAAGCTCGTTGATGCCAAACTGGATATTCCATCATCCAAAGCTTCCGTCTTCCTGGAGTTGGTTAAAGATTTGATTGCCAATAACCACCGCGCCTTGGTGTTTAGTCAGTTCACTTCTCATCTTGCTTTGATTAAACAAGTTCTTGATGAAGCAAAAATCGAATACTTGTATTTGGACGGTTCAACACCAACCACCGAAAGAAAAGGCTTGGTAGAGAAATTTCAAACCGGCTTAACTCCCATCTTTTTGATTAGCCTTAAGGCAGGAGGACTTGGTTTGAATTTGACAGGAGCGGACTACGTTATTCATCTGGATCCGTGGTGGAATCCTGCCATTGAAGATCAGGCTTCCGATCGAGCTTACCGCATTGGTCAAGAAAGAGCCGTCACGATTTACAGGCTCATAACAGAGAACACGATTGAAGAAAAAATTATCGACCTTCATTTAACAAAACGCTCTCTAGCTGACGCCTTATTGGAAGGCGCAGATATGTCGAGTAAGCTCAGTAAGGAAGAAATTTTGAAACTTCTTAGCGTTTAGAAAATAGGCCGGCTGTTAATACAAAAACGGCCGGCTTTCCTCCGCACCATTTTGAGCAAGAAGTATTTCGAACAAACGGATGAATTTTTATACAAAACGGATGAATTTCTCACTAATTTTTTCATACTTCTTATTGCCTGCGTCTTCTCCCGCTTCTAAGATTTTCCACCTTCTCAAAAGGAAAGAATGTCTTTTTTCGATACCGAACTGAGCAGGCTCAAGCTTTGGATTGAAAAAGACCATAGGAAACACAGTGTGATATACCTCCACAAATGGTATATGAGGTGCGAAAAGTGAGTGAATTTATTGAATCTGAAGATTGCGCTTGCGAAGAAACATACAAGGACGAACATGTTTGGATGAACATTCCCGATAAACGAGGCCGCCAGCGCGTCGTCATTATCGGAGGCGGTTTCGGCGGATTAACTCTGGCCCGCAAACTAAAGGATGAGAACTTCCAGATCGTTTTAATTGATAAAAGCAACCATCATGTTTTTCAACCGCTGCTTTATCAAGTCTCTACCGCTGCTATTGAACCGAGCACTATTTCGTTTCCTTTTCGAAACATCTTCCGCGGCAGAGAATGTTTCCACATTCGTGCCTGCGAAGCACTGCGTGTAGACCCGAAAGAAAAGATTCTTTACACCACTATCGGGAAACTTACCTTTGATCATTTGGTCATAGCAACCGGCGCGGACACTAACTACTTCGGCAATAAAAACTTGGCCCTCTATACAATGGCCCTGAAGAAAACGTCCGAAGCTCTCTATAACCGAAATCAAATTCTAGAAAGTTTTGAACTGGCTCTTTCTACCAACAGTGCAGAAGAAAGACAAAGGCTCATGACTTTTGTGGTTGTCGGAGGCGGTGCTACCGGTGTGGAACTTGCGGGTGCCTTGGCCGAAATGAAGAAATTCGTGCTCCCGCGAGACTACCCCGACTTAGACGCTAATCTCATGCGGATTGTCGTTGTCAGCTCCAGCAGCTGCCTACTCCCGGCCTTTAAAGAAAAATCTTCTAAAGAGGCGGCAGATTACCTGACTTCTCGAAAAGTCGAACTTTTGTTTAATACCAGAGTTGAAGATTTTTCGAACGGCATCCTGAAGTTAAAGAATGGGGACATTCATACCTATAACGTCTTTTGGGCGGCAGGCGTGCGTGCCAATTCTCTGGAAGGCTTTGATAAAGAGCTCTACGGTCCCGGCAATCGTCTTATTGTTGACCAATTTAATAGAGTTAAAGGGTTTGATCGAATTTATGCCATCGGCGACACAGCATACTTCCCGACCCAAAAATATCCTAATGGGCTGCCCCAGGTTGCTCAGCCGGCGATGCAGCAGGCAACTAATATTGCCTACAACTTAAAGAAAATGATTAATAGCGAGCCTCTCAAAGAGTTTAAATACTTTGATAAGGGTCAGATGGCTACTATTGGCAAGAGCCACGCCGTTGTAGAAATCGGCAATTTCTGCTTCGGAGGCATTCTGGGTTGGCTCTTATGGCTCGGTTTACACCTCTTTTATATTCTTGGTGTAAAGAATCGAATTGTTATATTTATGGACTGGTTCTTGAGTTATCTCACGTACAGCAATGCTCTGCAAATCATTGTTCTTCCGTTACGCAAGAAGCGCCATACCATTTCAATTCGTAAGGATGAAGCTCTATGTTCGAATCCGGTTAAGGACACTCCGGACATACCGAAGGCACCCGGCGACACAGCATCTTAAAAGAAGTGGGCAGATTTTTCTGCCAGATTCTTCCTGTCTGTAGTATGTCTATAAGAACAGGAGCAGTTGGGTCAATTCAAGCCGGATGTTTCATGTTTCTTTCGGTTTGTAGTTAGCCTCAGTCTGAATATGCCTCCTTTTTGTTTAGAAAAGGAGGCCTAGCTTTTTCCAGCCCCGGAAAAATTAAACAGATTTTTGTTAGATTCGGAGGTTAGGAAAAAGCCGACTGCCCCCACCTCAATTACCTCTTAACTTCCTGGATCTGCAGATATCGATATGTCAAACACGAAATCGCCATCACCGCTAAACTATACAAGCAACAGAATAGTCTAGGAAAACAGGAGCGCTTTCGCACCATCAAATATCATTTGTGAGGAGAGAGCCGCGAGAATAAGTCCAGTAAGTTTGCTCAGCACCACAAGACCGTTCTTTCCTATGGCCTTTTCAATGTAAGCTGAAAACCACAAAAGAAAACCGACGCACAAAATCGGCAAAGCGAAAGAGCAAAATGACGCAATCCACTCAACAAAACCGTTGATTTCACCGCCGTACACAACCAATGCGCCGACCGTTGCCGGACCAACCGTGATAGGAATCGCCATAGGTACAACTGCGATTGAATGAAGTGAACCTTTTACTTTCAAAGCGGAATCTTCTCCTCTTACCAAACTCACTGATGTCAAAAAGAGGATTGCACCTGTTCCTATCCTGAAAGCATTAATAGTGATGCCGAACACAGAAAAGATATAGCCTCCGCAAAGAAGCAAGACGGTACTGACCAACAGAGTCGCCACCGTAATACGTAAAGCCAAAGAAGCTTTTTCTTGAGGCGAATAATTCTGCGCTACAGCTAAAAAAACCGATATGACAAACGGAGGCGTCAGCAGAAAGAAGAACTTAACAAAAAGTGCGAAAAAATCTGTAACTGTCATCTTAGAAAGGCGGCAATGAAGCCGCCTCAAATATTAAATTGACACAATTTTACGAAAAAAGCTTTGGGCCATACAGAAACTATTATTGGCCTTGAGCCATGCAGTTTGTGGTTTCTTCAAGCAGAGCTTTTGCATTGTTGATTTGCTCAACTCTACCGGCAAGAACTCTTTCGTCTTTTCCTAGCTGGTTCTTCAATTCTGTTAATTGACGAAGCACTTCTTCTTTGTTTGAGCCGCCGATAGTCCGTTTGCTTTGAGCATTGAGTTCAGGATCTAAAGCTTGCTTAATCAATTCATCCGTAAGAGTCGTTGACTTACCGAGGACTTCAAGACAAATGAGATCTACTTCCTCTCGGGTGATTTCATTGGCGAGTTTGCCATGATCCTGCATGTATCCGACCAGACGGGCAACAACGTTATGAGCACTTCTGAAGGAGATACCGTCATGGCGAACGAAGTAGTTCGCCAATTCAGTGACGGTACAATAGTTCCCGACGGCCGCTTGAAGCATTCTGTCTTTCTTTAGAGTCAAAGTCTTAACCGTAACGTCAAGCAAGGCAATAAGTGCTTCAAATTCATTCAATGCCGTCCATACAAATCTCATGGCTTCTGTTGAAGAGTCACGGCAGTGAGTAAATGGAATATTCTTCAAAGAACTGAAAACGGAAACGAAGAAGCCTTCTAAGTGAGCTGCCTTAGCCTTACAGCATTCCAAAGTCAGCGCATTTTTCTTCTGAGGCATGATGGAAGAACATCCGGCAACGGAATCATCGACTTCCAGATATCCGTATTCCGGTGTGCTCCAAACATACAAGTCAAAACAAAATCTAGATAATGTGCATGCAGCAATAGATAAAGCAGCGATGATTTCCAGGCAATAGTCACGGCTTGCGGTACAGTCAATAGAATTTTGAAGAGGCTTATTGAAACCTAACAGCTCGCTTGTACGGTTTCTATTGATCATGAAGGTCGTAGATCCCATGGAGCCGCCACCCAAGGGACAAAGATTCAAGGCGTCCCAGCAGCGTTCAATTCTCCAGTAACTTCTTTCCAACGCCTCAAGCATGCCTGCACAGTAATGAGCAAAAGTAATCGGCTCAGAAGGCTGAAGATGCGTATATCCGCTCATGACGGCATCGGGACAGCTCTGGCCTAGTTCAAGAATAGATTGGCGCAGGCCATTGAAAGATTCGCAAAGTTTAAGAAAATATCCGCGAATATCCATTCTTTGTTCTGTGGCAAACAGATCATTTCGGGAGCGAGCCGTATGCTGCTGTCCGCCGATTTCAGGTCCGGTTTGCTCAATCAAGTAACGCTCTAAATTGAAATACAAATCTTCTACATTAGGATTGATTTCGAAAACCGGATGATCCTGCATTTTTGCGATTTCCTGAGTGCACGCAAGAATCTTTGAGCCAACCTCTCTGGTGATAATTTCCTCTTCAACAAGCATGATAACGTGTGCCTTGTTGATGTCTAATATGGTCTGATAGCTTCTTTCCAGATCTTGTTTGATAGCTGGATTTATTAAATACTTCACAACTTCTGGAGAGGGCTTTTTAGAAATTTTGCCGCGATGTTTTTCGTCCATTTTGAACTCCTTATTGTCTTTGGAATGAGGCAAAACTAAATATGCTCCTCCAGCCCAAGAGACTCAATAAAGTTCAAAAAGTTAGATTATTAAGTTTGAAAATTTCTATTTTGTCCTAGTTATATTAAGCTGTTGAAGAATCAATCAAGTGAGCTATGGCATGAACAAAACCTCAGTCTTTAGCAAGCATGGTCAAGTATTTTTGACAGTTGCGGAACATCTTTCTGTAGTGAAAGCCGCGGACGTTCTTGGCATGAAACAATCCAGCATCTCATATCACTTAAATCAATTGGAAAAAGAACTGAACGTTCCTCTGCTGGATCGGAGAACAAAACCAATTTCATTAACACCTGAAGGCAAATTACTATTTGATGAGCTGAGTTACGAACAAAGACACCTGACGGAGTTTTTATCAAAGCTGCAGCAAAGAAACTTGCACGCACCCGTTGTTCGCTTCGGAATTATCGAAAGCCTTTCCTACAATCTAGGTACTGACCTGATACAAAGTTTTTTTTCAAAAAGTCAACACGTGAAGATGGTTTCGGGAACTTCAGAAAGGCTTATTCAGCAACTGGAGAATAATGAAATCGATTGGGCTATCACCAGTCGAACTCCAGATGCACTCAAATTCACAAAAACTGTTCTTTTTGAAGAACCCTCCGTTTTAGCAACGCCGAAATCTTTGAAATTTCCAACAGACCATCCTACCTGGGATAACCTGATGTATTGCGGCCTTCCGTTCTTAAGAT
>UQNA01000015.1 GCA_900542195.1 uncultured Sutterella sp.
TATCAGCTTCCTTCAGACTTAACGTCGCCGTTAAACCCTTGCCGAGTCGCTAACCTTTCCCCTCATCGGGCAGGTTCGGGATTTGCACCCTATAGAGAGACGCCCTGCTGGGCGCACATAAATTAAGCCCGTCAACGTAAATTCGCCGACGGGCTTTTTCGCTATTTCTCTTCGATGAGAAAATTTTTAATTGTTACAACAGACTAACAAAATTTTTAAATGTTACAACAACATAAGTGAGCGCAGATAGGTCACCACAATCGCAATCACCATAACGGGGATTGTCCTTCTGATAAGGTCAAAAGGATTGAGTCCGCTTAAGCCGGCGACCGCGATGGTCACACCTGCAATCGGGCTGGAAGAACGAGCCATGCCGCTGGTTAACTGCAACGGCGACATCATGAACGCTGCATTAAGGCCAACCTTAGAGGCAATGTCAGGAATCATCGGCGCAAAACTGAAGAAGGCAGCATTGCCTGAACCCATCACGAAGGCGGATCCCACAACAATAAGGAACATCACCGTAAATACCGCATAACCGCCTGCCTGCATACCTGAGACGGAGTTAATAATTTCCGAAATACCGCCGGACTTTGTTAAACCTGCAGCAAAGACTTCGGCACACACAATCAGGAATACAGTGGAAGTGAACACTTTGCCCATACCTTCAGCGAAAGTCTTCAAGGTACCGATAGATTCTTTCAAGTTCATTCTTCTTAATCCGTCGCAGAATAAGGAGATGAACGTAGAAACCAGCAAAGCTGTTACGACTTCCATTCTGATGCCTTTATAGACAAGCGGAGAGAAGACGAAGAGCAGAATAACCGGGATCAGCGGGAAAAAGGCATACCACAAAGGCGCGTTAATCGCTTTGGAATCTTCCTTGGTTAATTGCGGAACTTCAAAATCTTCTTTGGTCAAAATGCCTTTAGCCAAGTCTCGTTTGTCAAACCAGCGTTGGATGAAGAAGTGAGCGATTAGCATGGCAATAACTGCCGCCCAGCCAACGGACCATTGAACATTCAGGAAGAAATCCATGACGTGCATTTTGGTCAATTCGGCGGCCAAAAGATTGTTACCGCCCGAAGGACCGAAGCAGCAGCACCCGCCCGCAAGAATGGTAGCCGCGGCAGATTGACGAGAAATGCCACCCATAACCATGACCGGATAAAGTGATACCATCAAAAGCAGTGCCAAGCCAGCTGCCGAAGGAATAAAAACATTCAGCACCAAGCTGAGTGCGAAACCTAAAACCATCACGATGTAAGGTGCCTTAATCATCTTTAGAGGTTTAACGCTAAGTCGAACCAAAGCACCTGAAGCACCGATTTTATCCATGTAATAGGTAAAGCCGGCAATAGCCATGATATTCATGCCGAGACCGGCAGTTCTGGTCTGAAGCAGATTAGTAAAGATCTGAATAACATCAAGACCGGCTAAATGCGTAGCTTTTTTACCGGTAATTAAAGGCTCCGGACTAATAACGGCAACCACGGCCAAAGTAACCAGACCGACAAACAAAAGCGCGCCGGGAGCGTAGTATTTTTTGAAAATCAGATACGCCGCCGCAAGAATTGAAACGATAACAATGCCAATACTTAGCATAGTTTTTTCCTTTCAGTTTGAGATTATCGAGGTTGTTTTTCTAATAAAGGTTCAGTGACACCGTCTACGCCGACCAAAGTCAAAGCAGTTAAGAAGGCAACCTGAGGACCTTGGAAAGCGTCTTCAGCATCCCACCATTCACTCAGAGAGTGGTTATTGGCTTCTACCCCGCCGGCTCCCAATGTTGTAGCAGGAAGACCATAGAAAAGAGGCACATTCTGGTCAGTTGCCGCTAAAGTGTATTTGTCCAAAGAAATGCCCATGGACTGGAGAGTTCCGTAAGCAGCTTGAATGACTGAAGCATCATCTTTGTTTGCCCCGGCCGGTCTGTCTCCGATTTGTTCAATTATCAAGCGGACAGCGTTTTCGCCTTCAAGGTTCCAACGATTATTTTCTTCGTCACAGGCTTCTTGAATGGCTTTAAGGACTCTTTCAACAAAAGCTTCCAAGGACGGCTGGTCCACGCTTCTGATATCAAGCTCGGCTTCTGCACGCGCTGCGATGGCATTGACGCTTGTACCGCCTTTAATAACACCGAAGTTGAAAGTGCATTTCGGATCAGTCGGAACCTGAAGATCATCTACTTTGGTAATTGCACGAGCCAGCCCGTGGATGGAAGAGCCGACAATACCGAACTTGTGAAGGCTGTGACCGCCTAAACTTTCGAAAATTACGCGGAAACGTTTGCAGCCTACGCTTCCTCTGAGAATTCTGTGAACGTTTGCAGAGTCAATTGCAAGCATTCCGTCGTAATCGTTCTTTGCTTTAAAGAGCGCTTTGCATCCGCGCAAGTCTCCGTTGCCCTCTTCTCCAAGAGTTCCTACAAAAACAATATCTCCGACAGTCTTGATTCCTTGCTGAGTAATGGAGCGGGCCACCTGAAGCAAAGAAGCTAAACCGGCGGCATCATCGGAAATTCCGGGGGCAAAATATTTGGTGCCTTCTTGGGTGACTTTAATCGGCGTACCTTCTTTGAAGACGGTATCGATATGAGCACCGATTACCAATGTCGGTCCGTTTCCGGTCCCTTTAAGTCTTCCGATAACATTGCCGATTTCATCTTGATGCACGTCCGGTATGCCAGCGGCAGCCAGAAGCTGAGCAAAAACTTTAGCTCTTTCTTCCTCATGGAAAGGAGGTGCCGGAACTTCGGTCAGTTGAACCTGTTCGTTGATTCTTTGCTGATGCTGTTCTTCCGCTTGAGCAAGGCCTTTTTCGACCGCAGGACAAGCTCTTAACTTAGCGATTAGATCATTAGTTTCTTGAGTACAAATAGGTTGATGTTCTTGTGACATTTCTGCTCCTCGAGGTGTATTTCTACGAATACATATTTGACGATTTAAGTAACCGAATTGATTACCTGAACTTAATTATTAATTAAGTACCGCCAAAACGTTATGAGGTACAACCAGAAGCCACTTTGAAACAATTAAAAATCAACAAAATAGTGCTTAAGAATGAAGCTAACCTTCCAATTTAATTAGGGAAATTTCGGATGGAACGCCTAATCTCATGGAAAAACCGTTCCAGAGGCCTGTCCCTCTGTTGACGTAAATTTGTTTCCCGTTTCTTTCATAAAGACCGAACACGAGCCCGTCATTGAAATAACCGACTAGGGGATACATAAAGAGAAGGTGACCGCCATGGGTATGACCTGACAATTGAAGCTCGAATCTTTCATTGCTCCGATAAGTCGTCTTAGGCTGATGAGTCATCAAAATTCGAACTGCTCCTGCCGGGGTTCCTTCGAATGTTCGCTGCAAATCCGGAGGGAGCATATTAAATCTCGAAGCTCCGAAATCAGTCGTACCGCCGATAACTAAAGGTGATCCATCTTTAACAAGCACTGCAGAATCATTTTCAAGCATATGGATTCCTAAGCCTCGAAGTGCGTCCATCCAAGCCTGATAACCGGAGTAGTACTCGTGGTTGCCGGGGACAGCATACGTTCCATATGCAGACTTCAATTCTTTTAAAACTTCCAAGTCCGGCAATTCTCGGCTGACTCTGCCGTCAACAAAATCTCCGGTAATTAAAACTAAATCCGGCTTTAAAGCATTAACCTTTCGGACAATTTCCGTCAGCCACTCTCGGCCCTGTACAGCTCCGATATGAAGATCGCTCAGTTGGACAATCTTCAAACCTTTCCATTGAGCAGGAAGGTTCTTAATTGTTATCGTCTGCTCTCGGACATCCGGAACTTTTATCGCCTGCCAACATCCGTAGGGACCGGCTAACAAAGCAATGCCCATCAAAGCAAATAAAAAAGAATTTTTATTAAATGAAAATGGGATAACTACGCCCCATTTCCTCAACAAAAACAATCCAATGGAAGCGATATCTTTCAGGATAAGAAGAAAAACCAGAACCACCAAGGCACCATACGCCGCTTCCATGACAATCATCATTTCTTTCGAAACAGAAGGAGTCAGCCACGTTCCGCCTCCCGCTGTATAGATGGGATACTTTAAGCCGGCAAGAACGATGACTAATCCCAGAAGAATTTTCCATCCGTAAGAAATCTTCAGAGGCAGCACTCCGCTGCAAACCGCATAAATAATTAGAAAGGCAGAAGGAACGAGAAGAAACATGTAATTTTTGTCCGCACGTTTGGTCAGAATCAGAATTATGAATATAACGATTTCCGGCTCAAAAAATCAAAATGTTTCAACTTAATAGTTTGAAACTGAATACAATAGAAATACTGATTCTCAGGAAAAGTTAATGGATATTAGAAAACTTCAAAGAATTATTGTGAATGCTTTGGAAGACGTAAAAGCTAAGGACATTCAAGTATTCAACACCACAAAACAAACCGCATTATTTGACCGCGTCATCATTGCCAGCGCTAACTCCAACCGTCAGGCACGAGCATTGGGCCACCACGTTTTCTGTGAAGTCAAGGAAAACGGCGGGGAAGCCGTAGCTATTGAAGGGTTAGAAACCGGAGAATGGGTTTTAGTTGACTGCGGCAATGTCATCGTTCACATTCTTCAGCCGGCTCTCAGAGCTTATTACAACCTTGAAGAGCTTTGGGGTGCACATCCGGTCAAGCTGAAAATGCTCGAAAAGCAGTCTGAAGATTCAGAAGAAGAATGAAAGTCGTTGTCATCGCTATCGGACAGAAACTTCCTGACTGGGCCAACACCGCCTGCGAAGACTATCTTCGCCGCTTTCCGAAAGATTGGAACGTAGAAGTCAAAGCCCTAAAAGCCGAAGATAGAAATACCAAAACAACGGAAAAAATCATGCAGGCCGAGGCAGAAAGAATTCGATCCGCTATTCCCAAGAACTCCGTTCTGGTTATTCTCGACGAACGAGGAGTCGATCTCACCAGCGTCAAACTGGCATCCAAGCTCAATAGCTGGAACGACCAGGGGAGAACGGTAGTATTCGTGATCGGCGGAGCCGACGGTCTGGACAAACATTTAAAGGCCGAGGGAGAGCTGATGCTTCGTTTATCTTCGCTTACCCTTCCCCATGCGATGGTTCGCGTTTTGATATTGGAACAGATCTACCGTTCTTGGTCTCTGCTGCACAACCATCCGTATCACCGAGCTTAAAGTGCATAATCCCGCTCAACTTTATCTTGCCTCAAAATCGCCGAGAAGAAGAGAACTTCTTTCTCAGTGGGGATTGAATTTTGAGGTGTTGCTTAATCCGACTGACGACGTGAGCGAGGAACCTTTAGCCAATGAAGAGCCGATTGACTACGCTACACGCGTCGCTGCAGAAAAAGCCCTTTCCGTCGACTCCTATATTCAAACGGCCGGAATGACTCGATTGCCCGTTCTCGCTTCCGACACAATCGTTGAACTAGACGGAGAAATCCTTCGAAAGCCGGTTGACAAAGCCGATGCTTTTAAAACTTTAAAGAAACTGAGCGGAAAAACTCACCGTGTCATTTCTTCTGTCGCCGTAATAGACAAAAACAGAAAACTTCTTCAGGATACTTCTATCTCTCAAGTGCAATTCCGGGAGCTTTCTGCAGACCAAATCCAAGAATATATTGCCACGGGGGAACCGATGGACAAAGCCGGTGCCTACGCTATTCAAGGGGGAGCTGCCAAGTTCGTCAAATCCTTCAACGGCAGTTATTCAGGAATTGTCGGCCTTCCAAAATTAGTCACTTTTTCTTTATTGCAAAATTGCGGCATTACACTTTTAGGTTAACTAGAATTCTTATTTAACCTAAAAAGAATGCCTCAAGAACCCTCTTCTATAAAACAGCCAAAGAACTGTTGGGACATCTTTTGGTCCTTCACGTGCATGGACATGCAAGCCTTCGGAGGATCAACTGCAATTGCACAGCAATTTTTAGTCGACCAAAAGCAATGGCTGACGATGCCGCGATTTCTGGAAATGCTAACGGTTTCGCAAGTTCTTCCCGGACCGAACATCATGATTCTTTCCGTCATGCTCGGAGACCGATACTTCGGATGGCGCGGTGCTTTGGCGGCATTCTTGGGCATGATTACCTTTCCGGCAACATTGATGCTGACCGTATTCGTCATTTACGAGCAGTATGCCTCCAATCCCGTCGTTTCAGCAGCGCTGGCAGGAATGGCAGCCTCGGCCTCCGGTATGGTCATCGGTGCAGCCATTAAATTAGTACCGAACATCAAAAGCAACATCATCGGCAAACCCGTTTGGATTTTGCTTCTTGCCGTGACATTCATTTCAGTCGGACTGTTTAAGATGTCAATGATCAAAGTTTTGCCTCTCGTAGGGATTCCGGCCTTTTTCTGGGCTCTCTACCGCATCGTTCAAAAAGCCAATAAGGAGCTTAAAAAATGACTCCGACTCTCTTCTTGTTGATGTTCGGCAACTTTTTTCTGATTTCTATTTTTGCTATCGGCGGCTTCATGGCAAGCTTGCCGGGCATGTATTCTTTTTTAGTAGAAAGCAGCGGGCTGCTCACACCGGAACAATTTGCTGCAACAGTGGCTTTCGGTCAATCTCTTCCCGGCCCGAACGTTCTAATTGCCGCCGTTTTAGGATGGGCAGCCGCAGGCCCCTTAGGATGTCTTGCGACCTTCGCAGGCACCTGCGTTCCCTTCACCTTGATTGCTCTTTATGCGGGCCGTTTTGTCCGCAATCATGCCGACAGCAAAAATATCAAAGCCTATAAAGCCGGGCTTGCACCTGTTGCAATTGGTTTATTATTCGCTACGGGATATCTCCTACTTCAAGGCAATCTGGATAACTACAAACTTTTATTGTGGGCAGCGATCGTCACGATCATCGTATGGAAGACCAAATTTCCGCTAATTCTGCTAATTGCCGCCGGCGGTATCCTCGGTGTCTTAGGAATTTTTTAATTGAAAAACAGGATTTAGATATGGCACGCTATGTTTTAACGATGCAGTCGCATGTAGCTTACGGTTTTGTGGGAAATACAGCTGCTGTTTTTCCATTACAGCTCATGGGATTTACTCCGATCGTCGTTAACACGGTTCAATTCTCCAACCATACAGGCCATCCGACTTTTCGCGGTGCCGTTTTCAGCAAAGAACATTTGCTTGACGTCATCCAAGGACTTAGAGAAAGAGAGCTGTTTCCTAAGATAGAAGGACTTCTTACAGGCTATTTAGGCGATGTTCAAACCGGAGAGATTATTTTAGATTTAGCCAAAGAAATTAAAACTGCTAATCCGAAAGCTCTTTGGTGCTGTGATCCGGTTCTCGGAGATACCGGCCCGGGCGTTTACGTAAGACCGGAAATTCAGGGATTTATGAAAGATGAACTGCTTCAAGGTATTGCCGATATCACAACCCCGAATCAGTTCGAACTGGAATTACTCAGCGGCAAAAAATTAACCAGCCGTGAAGATGCCGTGGCTACTGCAAGAAAGCTTTTCTGCTCTCACGGCTGCCGTACCGTTTTCGTGACTAGTCTTCGGACACCGGACGTTCCGGAAAATGAAATTGATACCCTAGCCGTCACAAAAGATGAAGCCTGGATTGTCAAGACACCATTTATCAAGATGGCCGGAGAACAAGAAGGAGCTACCGGAACCGTCACGGCCGTAGCAGGCCAAGGAGATGTGTTTACTTCGGTGGCTTTCGGTACTCTTTTGCGGACAAATAATCTAAAAGAAGCTCTGGAACATGCCGTATCCACGCTTTACATGCTGGTGAAACTTACCCCGAAAGGATCTCTTGATTTGCCTCTTATTGAGGCCCAAAAAGAAATAACTGCTCCGAGCATTCACTTCGAGGCAGAAAAAATCAATATCTAATTCGCCAGATCAGAACAGGCCTCAATTGAGGCCTGCGTTTCAATTAGATTTTGTTGATTATGGCTGTTGCTGGACCGGTTCAATCACATCTTTTTCAAGCTGCCATTTACCGTTGTCCTGTACGCCTAACAACTCAACTTCAAAGATCAATGTTGCATTAGGAGGAATTACACCGCCTGCTCCTCTTTCGCCGTAAGCCCACTGTGCCGGGATAAAGAGGCGGCGAACTCCGCCGACTTTCATGCCTGCGACTCCGCGATCCCAACCTTGAATTACCATACCTGCGCCGAGCGGGAATTCGAATGGTTCGTTTCTGTCGAGGCTGGAGTCAAACTTAGTACCGTCTTCAAGCCATCCTGTGTAATGGACGCGAACTAAGTTACCGGGTTTAGCTTCAGCACCGGTACCTACTTTCACATCAACAATCTTGAGGTCTTGGAGATCTTGTGTGTCAATACCAAACATCGGAAATTACTCCTCTAACTAGATGGTTACATTGTGAACTTTTACGATTACCCGTGGTGAGACGATCTCTCAGAATGAGAAACATTCGAAATTAGACTTTGAATGGTAAAAAAGGAGAACATCATGTCCGTACGCTTTGATAATCTTGGACTTTCGGAAAATCTTCAGAAAACCGTCACTAAGAATGGATATTCGGAACCGACCCCGGTTCAGGCACAAGCCATTCCGATTATTCAACAAGGAAAAGATCTGCTCGCAGCAGCTCAAACAGGCACCGGGAAAACAGCGGCCTTCGTACTTCCTTTGCTTAATGAAATTGAAAAAGACCCGACGAATTATCAGCCGTGTTCTCCTCGAGTTTTGATTCTTACTCCGACCCGCGAATTAGCGGCCCAAGTCGCCGAAAACATTGAAATGCTCAAAGGAGACCTGCCGGTCAGAGTTGCCTTGGCTTACGGCGGCGTAGGCATCAATCCGCAAAAGAAGGCATTAGCCAAAGGAACGGATTTTCTGGTTGCCACTCCGGGACGTTTACTCGATCTCATTGGCCAAAGAATGGCCAAGCTTTCTTCAACCCATACTCTTGTCCTGGACGAAGCCGACAGAATGCTGGACATGGGTTTTCTTCCTGACCTGAAACGCATCATGAAGTTTTTACCAGAAGATCGCCAGACCTTGTTGTTTTCAGCCACCTTCTCTCCTGAAATTAAAAAACTCAGCCTTCAGTTTCTTAATAGTCCGGAAAGCGTTGAAGTTTCCAGAAACAAAACTGCCGACCTTGTCCGTCAAACTTTCTATAAGGTTCCAAAGACGGCCAAAGCAGATGTCATCCGTGATTTGATTGTCGATAATCAATGGAACCAAACACTAATCTTTACCAGAACAAAATACGGCGCCGACAAACTATGCAAGCAGCTCCTCAGAGACGGCTTTAAAGCAAAAGCCATTCACGGCGATAAAAGCCAGAACCATAGAAGCACTGCTTTAGAAGAATTCAAGAATGGCGAACTACCGATCCTTGTGGCTACGGATGTTGCCGCAAGAGGACTGGATATTGAAAAGCTGCCTCAGGTAGTGAACTACGAACTTCCCGAACAGGCAGAAGACTATGTTCACCGCATCGGTAGAGTCGGCAGAGCCGGCCTTGAAGGAGAAGCCTACTCTTTAGTCAGCAGTGAAGAGCTTCCTCGTTTCAAGGCAATTGAAAAATTCTTAAAGACCTCATTAAGAGCTACTGAGTTTCCCGGCCTTAATTACGATAACTATAAAGAAGGCTCCGTTTCGGGCTCTGAAGGACCTTCTCGGAAGAAAAGCAGTCCGCGGACCGGTAAATCAGCGCCAAGAAACGCCAAAAACCGAGACTCAGCCTCTAAAATGGACAAAATCAAGAACAAAAGTCCTCGCGGTTCAAGAAGAAGAGCCTCGGGCAAAACCTCCGAAACGAGAAAACAGAATGAAACAACCAGAATTAAATGAAGTGAAACGCTCTGCAGGATTTTCGCTTGAAGACGTCAACATTGAGGGCTTCTCCCCGATGCCGACTCCGGCGGAAATCAAAACCATGGCACCTTTAACTGAGGCGGCAGCAGCTAACGTGGCCAAAGGACGTACAGCTGTCAAGAATATTCTTGATGGTCAAGACGATCGCTTGATCGTTATCACAGGCCCATGTTCTATTCACGATCCTAAGGCTGCTTTAGATTACGCGGAGAGATTGCTTTCTATCTCGGACCATATTTCCGAGACCATTTTTCCCATCATGCGCGTTTATTTCGAAAAGCCAAGAACCGTTGCAGGTTGGAAAGGCTTCATCAACGATCCGCACATGGATAATTCCTTCAATATGGCTGAAGGAATGCTTGAGGCCCGCAAGCTTTTGCTTAAGATTAACGAGATGGGATTAGCAGTCGGAACCGAAGCGCTCGATCCTTTCAGTCCTCAGTATCTCGGTGAATTAATCAGCTGGTATGCGATCGGCGCGCGCACAACCGAAAGCCAAACCCATCGAGAAATGGCCAGCGGCTTGTCTGCACCGGTCGGATTCAAGAACGGCACCGATGGGTTGCTCGCAACTTCTATCAACGCTATCAAAGCAAGCCGCCACAGCCACTACTTCCTCGGAATTTACGAAAACGGCCAAAGCTCCATTATCAAAACTAAAGGAAATGCTTACAGCCACTTAGTGCTGCGCGGTGGCGGCGGAAGACCGAACTTTGATACCGTCAGCATCATGCTTGCGGAAAAAGAGCTGGAAAAAGCCGGTTTGGAAAAACGCATAATTGTTGACTGCTCACACGGCAACAGCATGAAAAACCCGGCCCTTCAGCCTTTTGTTCTAAAAGACTGCATCACCCAGATTGTGAATGGAAATACTTCAATTTGCGGTGTAATGCTTGAGAGCAATATTCATGAAGGCAATCAACCGATTCCGGAAGATCTTTCTCAGCTTAAATACGGTGTTTCCGTTACAGATGCCTGCATCGACTGGGAAACAACGGAGCATGCTTTACGCCAAGCACACAGAAAATTATTGGACAAAAAATTAAATGATTAGAAGAATTCTGATACTGGCATCCTCTTTAGCCGTTCTGTTTTTAGCCGCATGTTCGACAACCGGCGACTCCTATCGTCAAGCGTTCATCCCCCATGTGGATCGAGCAGGCCTCGATCCCCTCATTGACTCTCCGGTAAGAACGCAAACGGAATGCAAGGGAGTGGAATTATTTTCAGCCGGTGAAAAGCTTGCGGGCTTTAAATTCGAATGTCCTGACCTTGACGTAGAAGCGACTCTCAATGAACTCAGAGATGCCGGATGGCGTATTGAAAAAATGAATATTGGAAAACAAGTAGTCGAATCCAATGAAAGCGGCACACCATTGAGCATCCAAATTAGAAAGGTATATTAATGACACTTCGGGCAGAAGATAAACTCAGTCTTGTTCGCACATACATGGAAGAAAAAGGGCTTGATGCTCTGATTGTTCCTACCGCCGACCCGCATCTTTCCGAATATTTAGATAAACATTACGCCTCTCGTGAATGGTTAACAGGATTCACAGGCTCAACCGGAGACGCGATCGTCACTAAAAAAGAAGCGGCTCTTTTTACTGACTCCAGATATTGGATTCAGGCAGAAAGACAACTCGCAGACACGGGAATTTCTCTTATCAAAGCCCAAGGGAGGTTGATATCAGAGGAAAGCGCATGGCTGAGAAAAAACTTATCTTCTGACTCTTCCGTCGGAGTCCCCGCGGCCTTTATTAGTGCAGCAGATGCCGACATTTTGGAAAAAGAACTGCAGAAATCCGGCGTCAAGTTAGTTCTTCTAGAAGAGGATCCCTTTGATGTTGTCTGGAAAGAAGATAGGCCGGAGGTCTCTTTCAGCCCGATTTTTGAACACAAAATTAGTCCCAGAAGCGTCAAAGACAAAATTGGGATATTAAAGCCTCTTGTTGAGAAGGAAGGTGCACAAAAGCTCTTGCTCACCAGTCTGGAAGACATTGCGTGGCTGACAAATCTGAGAGGCAATGATCTGCCGGAAACTCCTGTTTTCTATTCATTCGGAATGTATGACGTAGAAAACGGTTTGACAATTTTTGTCAATGAAAAGAGCATCTCCGTCCCTCTGGCGGTCAACCTCGTTCTGAAGAACGTTAATTTTAGGCAGTATGAAGAGTTTTCTGATTATTTGAGCTTTTTGGGTAAAGAAGAAAAAGTTCTTTATTCGCCATCCACCACTAACGCATTAATTGCAAAGAAACTTCAAAAATTTTCTTCTCCTATCGAAGGAGAAGATATTGTGGAACTTTTAAGGGCCAGAAAAACTCCTCAAGAGGTCAAGCTTATCGATGAAGCCATGCTGAAAGACGGGGTTGCTCTCGCAAAATTTTTCTGTTGGCTTGATAAAAATAAAGACAGCGGAGAATTAACGGAAGAATCGTGCGCCGAAAAACTTCTGGAATTCCGAAAAGAGCAGACCGGCTTTCTTTGTTCCAGCTTCAAGACTATTTGTGCCTTCGGACCAAATGCAGCGCTCCCGCATTACCAACCGGATCATGACAAGCCGGTAAAAATACAAGGCAGCGGATTTTTGTTGATTGATTCGGGGGCTCAGTATCCTGAGGGAACAACGGACATTACCCGAACAGTTCCGATAGGCGAAGCATCCGAACAGATGAAGGCTGATTACACGGCAGTCTTAAGAGGACATATCAACCTTGCCAAGTTAATCTTTCCTGAAAACATTTCATCACAAATCTTAGATACAGCAGCAAGGGCACCAATTTGGGAAGATTTAGCCGACTATGGGCATGGAACCGGCCACGGCGTTGGCTTCTTTTTGAATGTCCATGAAGGGCCTCAGCGAATTAGCTATCCTCGCGTTTCAAACGGGGTTAATTCATTAGTAACCTATAGAACTCAAATGAAAAAGGGCATGATTACCAGCAATGAGCCCGGTTTGTATCGTGAAGGAAAATGGGGAATTAGGATCGAAAACTTAACAGTCGCTATTCCTGTGGGGGATAGCGAGTTCGGAAGCTTCTTAGGTTTTCGTACTCTTAGTCTCTGTCCGATCGATTTGACACTTGTTAACTCAAAATTGTTCCAAGCCGATGAAATTAACTGGCTAAACGCTTACCATAGCGCCGTGTGGAAGAAACTTTCTCCACTACTTATTGATGATATTGAAACACAGGAGTGGTTAAAAGCCAAGACCTCCCCTGTGTGTTAGGAGGTTATATGGTTAGCAGAACGAAAGTCTGGCTTGAGTCCCGATGGAGGGGGACCCTAATTGCGGTCATTATTGGTGCAGCTGCACTTTATGTTTCCGAGAAGTATGGTGGCCCTGCCGTTTTGTTCGCTCTTCTGTTTGGAATGGCCTTTCATTTTCTTTCCGAAGAAAAGAGAACGTTAGGAGGCATCCATTTCTGCGCCACTACGGTTTTAAGAATCGGCGTGGCTCTGCTTGGTGCAAAAATTTCTGCAGAGCAACTTAGTCTTTTATCTCCCGCATTACTTGTAGTTATTGTCGGAGGTGTTTTCTGCACCGTTATTTTCGGTGTAATAATCAACAAATTCTTCAAGTGGCCTACTGCTGAGGCAGCATTGGCTGGTGCATCCACTGCAATTTGCGGTGCATCTGCCGCTATTGCTTTGGCTGCAACACTTAACAAGAGTCAGCTTCGCGAACAAGCATTGTTGGCAATCGTCGTTGTTGTTACCGCATTGTCAACATTAGCGATGATTATTTATCCAAGCATTTGCACTATGCTTGGATACAATAATGTTGATGCCGGTATTTTCCTCGGAGGCACCATTCATGACGTCGCTCAGGTAGTCGGTGCCGGTGCCATGATTGGTCCGGATTGTTTGGAAATTGCCAGCATGACCAAGATGCTGAGAGTTGCGATGATTATTCCAATGCTCATCATCTTCATGTTTCTTTTTGCTTCTAAGAAACACAGAGAAGCTGAAGAAGCCGCTAAGCCTTGGTACAAGAACATTCCTTCGTTCTTGATCTGGTTCATTGTTTTAGCCGGATTAAACGTCGGAGGCGCTATTCCAACCGAAGTTTCCAATGCAATGGGTGAAATCTCCAGATTGTTCATTTTGATTTCTATCGGCGCTCTTGGTCTTAAGACTTCTTTAGGTAAGTTAAAAGAAGTTGGTTGGACGCCGATTATTCTTATGACTCTTGACACTTTCTTCTTGTTGTTCTGGGTCATTATCGGTATCGCTATTATTAAATAATCCAGTTTTGCGCTGCGATGAATCCTCCTTCGGGAGGATTTTTTTGTGCCTTGGAGTTTTATTCCCGATCCTCTTCGCCGGTAAGGAAAACAGACAAAAAATTGAAGCTATGATAATATGTAGGCTTACTAAACCTAAATATTTAATAGATACTTCCCCTCCGTAATTTTTTCATTTTCATAACAACAATATAAGGCGTCAGCATGAATCCTTCCTTACAGAATATGAATCTTGCTTTAGCTGTCATCGCTTTCAGAGCATTGGCTCGGCTAAATGAAATAGAATTTAAAAGCCTCAGCAGCAATCTCACGAACTTCTTCTCGGCCATTAAAGAAAAGCTTCCTGATTACGAAGTTCAAATTTCCAAAGCTACTTTCTTGCTTGGCAAAATGCCCTCAAGGGATCAAGAGGATATTTTGGAACTTGTTCATAGTGTTTCCGGCACTACCGAATCATCATTTTCCCCAGCCAAAAGCGCCTGGAGTATCTTGAAATACATATCTTTGTTCAACAAACTATTTTCTTATTTACAAAGACCTGTTGCCGACTCTATCTCGCTTTGTTTGTCACCGTTAAATCAGAAGGTTTCAGATGAGCAAGAATTCCTTTGTTTCGGAGATATCGGACTGACTACCGCTTTTGCCCTAGCGTTGAGAGGCAAACAAGTTGATTATGTGCCCTTCTCCGCTTCTTATCAATTATCTTCGGAATTTCTCGACTTAATCGTTACCGCTGAAAAAACAAAAGGGAAGATTAAGCGGAATATCGCCGTGAGCCAAGAAGGTTCGGCATTTTCGACGAACGGGAAAAACTATGCCGGAGCGTTTGTTTTTCCTAATCCCGATGCAGCCGGTTTCAATATTGAACCCTTTATGAAAGCGATTTCTGCCCCTCTGGTTTTCTTGATTCCTGCTCCGTTACTTTGGATGAGAACAACAGAGGACAGAAAGCTTCGGAAAGACCTAATAGGAGGGAATAATCTAAAAGCGGTCATCATGCTTCCTCCGAATTCAGTGAGCGATTCGGGATGTGATTTCGCACTCTTGGTCTTGAACACGCCGAGTACAGAAAACGAAGTTTGGTTCATTGATAAATCAAATCAGAAGACTTTTCTCACCAGAAAACGAACATTGCACGATTCCTTAGAAAGTTTTGATCTGCTTGAGAGATCACAAAATTCGGGTTCTGCCAGTCGAGAAGAGCTAATTCAGAATGACTTTAATTTGAATCCTAAGCGTTATACCTCAAAAAGCAACGATTTATTTTCTAAGGTTAAGCCCGAAAATCTCATGCGTCTAAGCGAGATAGTTGAACTCATCAGAGCTCAAGAAATTCCCGCAGATGAAGATAATTGGACAATGACCGTAAAAGAAGTTCTGCCCAAAGATATCGATGAAATCGGTCTTATTGAAATGCCACAAAAAAACCTCTTCGTTGCCAAGAAAGGAGAAAAGAGAGCACTGCAAGCCACCCTCGAAGAAGAAGACGTTATCCTTTGCATCAAGAGCGGAAACTGGAAATGCGGGCTATGGACATATCCGGATAAGGGCTGCACAGCTAGTTCCTGCTTTGTTATTTTCCGAGTAAAAGATGAGTTTAAAAAGCTTTTACCTCCTTTCTACCTGATGCGACTTCTTCGGTCTTCAGCTCTTCAAGAAAGGTTCAATAGCTTGAGCATCGGCACTCGCGCCCCTCTTTTGAAGATGGAAGATCTTCGCCAGATAGCCTTCCCTTTACCAGGTGCAGATGAGATTACCCAAGAAAAGGAAAAATTTGTGCAGCAGGTACAACTTCTTAAAGAGATTCGTCGGAAGACTAAAGAGATTCAAGAACTAAATATGGATATTTAAATTATTATCGGTGCGGCTGGCTCCCGCACCTTTTTTCTGCCCACAAATCTCCTTCAGCTCATCAGCTTCCTCTAATTAACCAATAGAAAATATCAACTTCAAAAATCAACGAGTTTCATTTTTCTGTTTGGGTAAACACCGAAAATTCATTATTTTTCACGTTTGTTTTTCATAACCTTCCCGCACATCGTGAGTGCGTGGGATATTATTGAATCTCGTTAATTTATTTTCAATTTGCAACCGCGGATCTCTAGAAGGAATGAGACTTTCAAATGCGTTATCCTTGGTAATCAAAACCTTCAATCCAAAAAAAAATCATGAATAAATTTTTCCGTTGTGGCATTTTTGGAGCAGTTCTCCTCTCTATGGTTTTGAGCGGGTGTCAAGAAGAGAAAAAAACAGCACCCAAAGCCAAACCAATTCCTGTTCATACTTTAGCTGCAGTACCATCAAATCAACCTTATTGGGTCGAAGTTTTTGGTCAAACCGAAGGCAATGAAGCCGTGTTGGTTTATCCTCAGGTAACCGGTTCTATCTTGGAAAGAGTCTATCGTGAAGGACAGGCCGTCAAAAAAGGAGAGCCCTTATTCATTATTGATCCGGCTCCCTTCGAAGCTGTTTATGAAAGTGCGGCAGCCGCTGCACAGCAAGCTCAGGCGAACTTAAAACAAGCCCAAAGAGAAGCAAAAAGATATACGGAACTTCACAAAGTCAAAGCCGTAAGCAGCAAAGAATACACAGACGCAGTTTCCTCTTATGAAGTAAGCAAGGCGAATTTACAAGCTGCTCTGGCAAAAGAAAAAGAAGCAAAAATCACGCTTGGATATACAACGGTCAAGGCTCCTGTTGACGGAGTTGCCGGTCGCTCCTTAGTTAATCCCGGAACTTTAGTGCAGGCCAATTCCACGCAGTTAACGGATATTACTCAAGAAGACGTTTTGAAGGCCAGATTCTCGTTAAGCGACAGCCAACTCCATGGTTACGAAATCAATGAAAATTCGCCGGTTTTTGTTTTTAATGACAAATTAAAAGAGCCCGTCGAGGGAAAAATCAACTTTACGTCTGTCCAGGTTGATCCAAAAACCGGAACCCGTTCTTTAAGTGCAGAAATTCCTTCTGTCGGAGGACTGCTCCCTGGTCAATACGTCACAGTACGTCTTACTCTAGGCATGCAGAACGGCGTTTTCCTTATTCCACAGAAAGCTATTCGTCAGTTGTCTGACGGAACCTATTCCGTTTACCTGTTAAAAGACAATAAAGCCAGAGCTACTCCGATCACAGTCGGCAAATGGTCAGGAAAAGACTGGATTGTGACGGGAGGTCTTAAAGCCGGAGACGAGGTCATCATTGACAATATCCAGAGGCTCAAAGACAAAGCGGCCGTAAATAAGGTGTCTGACAATAACGCTTCCGGGAAGAAATAATTATGCTTTCACAATTTTGCATCCGCCGGCCAATTTTTGCCTCGGTAATGTCAATCATTATTGTGATTGCAGGTCTTTTGGCCGGCCGATTTCTGCCTGTAGGACAATATCCGGAAATTACGCCTCCGGTTGTATTCGTCTCCGCCACCTATGAAGGAGCAGACGCCGCGACATTAGCAAAAACCGTGGCAGCCCCGATTGAAGATCAACTATCCGGAGTAGAAGGTCTTCTGTATTACGAAACATCTCTTCGCTCCAACGGTACTGTCCGTATTACCTGTACTTTTGAAGTCGGAACCGATCCTAATGATGCGATGCTGGAAATCAATAACCGCGTCCGATCTGCGGAAAGACGGCTTCCTGAGACGGTTCGTCAAGGCGGCGTCAACGTTAGAAAGAGAAGTGAAGAAACTCTCATGATTGTGCCCTTCTACTCTCCCAACGGAGAACTGAAGAACATTCAACTGGCAGACTTTGTCAATCTAAACGTTATTGACGACCTTAAGCGAGTTCCGGGCGTCGGCGACGTAGACGTTTTCGGAAACTCTCAGAGCGCCATGAGAATTTGGCTCGACCCAAAGAAAATGGGGCAGCTCGGCATTACCGCAATGGACGTTCATAACGCCATTGACCAACAAAACATGCAATATGCGGCAGGTAAAGTCGGTGCCGCACCTAATGAAGATGACCAACAGCTCGTTTATACCATTCGAACCAAAGGGCAGCTTCTAACACCGGAAGAGTTCGGCAACATCACTTTGGTTTCAAAGGGTGCAGAAGGTATTCTGAGAATTAAGGACATTGCCAGAGTAGAAGTCGGCAACCGCAGTTATGAAGCCTACAACCGCCTGAATGACTATCCAAGCATTACCGTTGCCGTCTATCTTCAGCCCGGTGCTAACGCCCTGCAAACTGCTGAAGATGTCAAGGCAAAGCTTAAGGAGCTTTCACAAAGCTTTCCGGAAAATATTGCTTATACCATTACCGATGACAATTCTCTCTTCGTGGAAGCGGCTCTGAGCGAAGTTCTTCAAACTTTATTTGAAGCTGCTTTACTCGTCCTTTTTGTCGTCTATATCTTCCTGCAGAGTTGGCGCGCCACAATCATTCCGATGCTTGCCGTGCCGGTTTCCTTAATCGGAACTTTAGCGGGGCTTTGGGCATTAGGCTTCAGCATTAATACGCTGACATTGTTTGCGATGACGCTGGCTATCGGTATTGTTGTGGATGACGCCATTGTGGTGCTGGAAAACGTTGAACGTTTAATGGTCACGGAACATCTCAGCCCTTTGGAAGCCAGTAAGAAGGCGATGAAAGAAGTCGGCAGTGCTCTTGTTGCCATCGTTTTGGTCTTGAGTACGGTATTTACGCCGGTTGCTTTCTTAGGAGGCATTGCAGGTGAACTTTACAGACAATTCGCCGTAACAATCGGCGTTTCGGTTGTTTTATCCGGATTCGTTGCTCTGACCCTTACTCCGGCTTTATGCGCCATTCTGCTCAAGCGTAAAGACAGGCCGCTGAAGATATTTGATTATTTCAACCAAGGGTTTAATGCCTTTAGAAGTTTCTTTGTTTCGGGAGTTGCTTTTTTCCTTCGCAATAAATGGCTTGCCGCACTTTCCTTGCTTATTGCAATTTGGGGTTCTTGGGAGTTTCTGCAGATTGTTCCGACTTCTTTTGTTCCAAAGGAAGACCAAGGAATGGCACGCCTTGCGATCCAGCTTCCTGAGGGAGCTTCATTAAACCGTACTGGTGTCACGGTCGATGAAATTTCTAAAGATATACGCAAAATTGAAGGAGTACGTCAGGTCACGGTTCTGGTTGCCAATGACACAATTGCAAACGATACTAAGTCGAATGCCGCTACATTTTTAGTCCAGTTAGAGCCTTGGGAAGAAAGAAGCATTACTTCCAATGAAGTCATCAAGAAACTTCAAAATCTCATCAACAAGCGATCAGACTCAACCGGTCAAGCCGTTAATCCTGCCCCTATCCGAGGATTAGGACGAGCCGGTGGTTTGGATTTTTATATTCAGTCCAGAGAAAGCGACGATCCTTTGGCTCTTCAACAAGTCTCTCAAGACTTCAGAGATGCTCTAGTTAAGGAAGATTCCGTCAGCAGTGCCCGCTCCATGGTATCAGCGGATGCCCCGCAGTTATTCCTGACAGTTGATGAAGCCAAGGCCCTGGCCATGAATATTCCGATTAAAGATGTCTATAACACTCTGGCTTACTTCATGGGCGGTAAATATGTTAATGACTTCACAAGAATCGGTAAGATTTACCGTGTCTATATCCAAGCTGATGCAAAATTCAGAATGACTCCTGAAGCTCTCGGGGAACTCTACGTACGTTCTTCGACCGGACAAATGGTTCCTCTCTCGGCACTAACAAAGGTAGAAAGAACCTCAGGACCAGAATCTCTGAAAAGAGTCAACGGGTTCTTAGCAGGCTCAATGAACGTACAGTCCGAGCAAGGCTACAGTACCGGCGACCTCATTACCGCGGTGGAAGCGCACAGTGCCAACTTGCCAAGCGGCTACCATCTTGAGTGGGTTGGTCAAGCATTCCATGAGAAGCGCATGGGCAGCTCTTCGGCCAGTGCTTTTGCTTTCGGCATGATCATTGTGTTCCTTATCTTGGCAGCACAGTTTGAACGGTGGTCGCTCCCGATTGCCGTGGTTATGGCCGTTCCCTATTCCATTCTCGGTGCTCTTATTGCCACTTACTTCAGAGGATTCAACAACGATATCTATTTCCAAATCGGATTGTTGGTATTGGTAGGTTTGACAGCAAAGAATGCAATTTTGATTGTTGAGTTCGCCTCTCAACTGATGCATGAAGGCAAATCTGTCCGAGAGGCTGCTTTAGAAGCTGCCAAACTGCGTCTCAGACCAATCGTGATGACTTCCATGGCGTTTATTCTCGGCGTCATCCCTCTGGCTACCGCCACCGGAGCCGGGGCCGCTGCGAGACAATCCATGGGTACAGGCGTGCTTGGCGGAATGTTAGCAGCTACCTTCATCACCACGTTCTTTATTCCCGTGTTCTTTACTTGGTTTGTTTCCAAGAAACAAAAGAAAGTCCAAGAGAATTAGAGAGAAACACGCTGCTGAGGAGAAATTCCAAAGCAGCGTTTTTTTCAGGACAGCGCTCTGTAACAAATTCTCTCCTTTTGTTGGAAACCGTAATAACCTATGTCCCATAGCCCGAAAAAGGTCTTTGGTAACGTTATTTACACTCTCAAAATCTATCTTGACCCTCAGGTTTTTACTTTTAAGGAGACCTGAATGCAATTACGTACACTTATTGCAACCGGCTTGCTCGGCCTTGGCTTTGTTCTCGGCAATGCGCAAGCTGAGGGAGTCGAAACGGCAGCTTTCAACGGGAGCGGCCCAGTCGATAAGACAGTTCAAGATGTTGGCGTCAGAGGCGTTCCTTTCGAACTCGTCGAACTAGACGGCAACTTGATTGAAGCTGTCGGAGGCGAAGACTATATATTCCAAGATTCGACCGGTAAGATCATTGTTCACGTTCCGGAAGAACTGATGGTCGGACAAGTTATTTCCCAGAACACTCCGGTTAAAGTTCAAGGCGAAGTCCATCAAGATGTCGTCCAGCCAAAATCCGTGGACGTTTTTGATATTGAACCGCTTCAATAGCAGAAATTGAAGTATCCTAAATACTCCATGAGAGTTGAGAAGAGGAGCCTTCGGCTCCTCTTTTGGATCAATTAAATCTTATTTTATGTATTGATTTTCCCACTTGTCCATTGTTCCGTCAGCCTTGACCTTCTTCATCCAGTCATTGACTGCTTCTTCAAGTTTCGGATAGCCTTGTTTCATCAAAACGCCGAAATGATTTTCCGTAAACGGCTTATCAACTAAAGGAGCTGCCAGCTTAGGATTGTCTTTGACATAACGGCGAGCTTCCATCGTTTCGGTAATCATGACGTCAGCTTTACCTTCACCGACTAAGCCCGGAATCTCAGCATTATGTTCATGCATTGTGAGCTGAGCTTTCGGAGTGGATTCTTTAGCAAACTTTTCGTTTGTTCCACCCGGGTTGTACATGACTCTAACTTCAGGCTTGTTGACATCAGCGAGAGACTTAAACTGTCCTTCTTTGCCTTTAGTGACAAGAATAGTTTTGCCGAATGTGAGATAGCCGTCAGACATGGTCATCACTTTCTTGCGTGCGTCGGTAACAGTAATACCGCTGATGCCCACGTCAAACTTGTCGTCCATTGTGTCTTGCTGAAGAGTCTTCCACTTCGTCGGAACGTACTCGAGCTTAACACCTAAATATTTAGCCAGAGATTCCGCCATTTCAGCGTCGAAACCTTCATATTTGCCGGTTTCTTTATTGAGGTAGCTCATTGGCTTGTAATCGCCGGTAGAGCCGACTTTAAGAACTCCGCTTTCTTTAATCTGAGCTAAAGAGCGAGCGGAGACATCCATTGAAACGGTGGAAACAGCCATAGCCACTGCGGCCAAGGCCAATGGGAAGATAATTTTTTTCATGATGGGTAAGGTCAAAAACTTATACCTTTTAAATATATTGCGAAAAAATGCCCATTAGAAAAAAACGAAAAAAGGTTTTCCCTAACTCAGCGCATCAATATCTGCTTTGTAGTTCTCTGACCACCCCATACGATCCAAAACTTTTTTAAATTCATCATCTAGCGGAGCTTGGACAGTCAGCGATGCTGCACCGGGAAGCTGGATTTTCAATAAGGCACAATGCAAAAGCATTCTGGATATTCCAAAATACTCATACAGTGCTCTATTGAGATTTCCTTTACCGTATGTCGCATCACCGATTACCGGATGAGCAAGCCATTTCAGATGACGACGAATCTGGTGCTGTCGTCCCGTTTCCAACCAGAGCCGAATAAGCGACAGTCTGGTTTTGTCATATTTTCCTAACGGAACCGGAACCTCACCGACTGCAATCGTTTTGAAGTGACTGACAGCTTCCTGGGGTTCCGTTTTCTGTGTTCTTAAATACGGGTCTACCGGCGGACGGAGAGCATGATCAATAGTACCTTCTTGCGGTGCGAATCCTCTGGCTACTACGAAATAGAATTTTTCGATGCAGACATTTGCATTAAAAAAGGCAACATCTTCCGGACTAAAGACAAAAATGATTGCTCCCGAGGTACCTCTATCAAGCCTAGTTAAAGGCCAAACCTTTCGTCCGAGTTGATCCCGTACGTTCTGTAAAAGAAACTCTGTATCGCCGTTGGCAATTTCAGTTTTGTGCACGAGCATTTTCGCAGGCTTATTCACCACAGCAAATCTTTCGTTCTGATACAGAATCTCCACAGACATCTATCCGGCCTTTCGGTTATTTTTTAGCAATATCGTTTAAGAAAATTGATCTCGTTATTTTCGCAAAACTTTCCTTATTAAATGGTTTCTCACAAACTTTGCTCTTAACCTCTTCAATAATCGTTTTGTATTCCGCAAAAGAAGGAACCTTGTGACCCACGGCGATGCCGTGATCCTGCAAAAACCGCCGGCTCGGACCGTCCAATGGAAAATAAACGGCAGGACATACCCAATACATGCCAATCGTCAAATTGAACTTAATTCCATACTGAGTCGTCGTCAGGCGATCAAACATTGAGCCGACATCTTGGCTGTTATCAAGCAATGCAAGGAAAAAATTCCAAAGATTTTGAATGTCCTCAGCAGTTTTCCCGTCCTTAAATGAAAAGAACATTGAGTTTTCATTGCTTAATGGAGGAATTCCATGAAAATTTTGAGGTGTCGGTTCCTTTACATCAAAGAACTCTTTGAAAGCCTGAGCAACTAAGGATTTCTTGGCATCAGAAATGTGGCGGTTCATAACGCCAAGAAAAGTGAACGGATCAATGTCCGTAACCTTTACACCTTCAGGATTATGCAAATAAGTTGTTTCTTCAGGAAGTTTCTCAAAAAGAAAAGCTACCAAGGCTCTTCTGTCTGATGCATATTTCTTTATGCCATTGCAAACTGCAGGATAAAAGTTAACCCAACTAAAATCTTCTTTCATAACCAGCTCCAAAAGTTCCAATCAGGCTACTACGCTGACTTCTTGATCTTTCGGATATCGGCAATTTTGGGAAGACTCAAACGTGAAAGTGTTTCGGGCCGTTAACCAACCGACAGAGGAATCTCGGCAAAAATAAAGCCTCCAAAGTCATTTTCCAATGGAGGCTGAGAGAATTAAACGACAAGCGAACTTACTTAAACAAGTCGCCTAGTTTGTCGAAAAATCCTTTTTTCTCAGGTGCGTGATGGCTTCTCTTACTTTTATGGAGAGTTGCCTCAAAGTTCTTCAAAATTTCTTTTTGTTCATCAGTCAAGTTAACCGGTGTTTCAACGGCTGTATGAACATAAAGGTCACCGAAATTGCTGGTACGCAAGCTCTTAATACCCTTTCCTCTCAGACGGAAAATCTTACCGGACTGAGTTCCTTCAGGAATCTTCAAGGTTAGCTTACCGTTCAATGTCGGAACTTCAAGTTCGCCGCCAAGAGCGGCCTGAGCAAAGCTCAACGGCATTTCAAGGTGCAAGTCGGCACCGTCTCTATCAAATATGTCGTGCTGTTTAACAGAAACTACAACATACAAGTCTCCGTTGGAGCCGCCGTTTTCACCGGGATACCCGCGGCCTGCAAGACGAATCTTCTGGCCGTCGTCAATACCTGCAGGAATTTGAACCTGAATCTTCTTCCTTTCTTCCTTCCAACCTGTCCCATGGCATTTCGGACAAGGCTTATCGATGACAGTTCCTTTTCCATGGCAGGTAGGACAAGTCTGTTCAACTTGGAAGAAACCTGCTCCTACTCTTACGCTGCCTGCGCCATGACAAGTCGGACATTGTTTAGGTTTAGTGCCCTTCTTAGCGCCGGTGCCGTCGCATTCTTCACATTTTGTCCAGGTAGGAACGAGAATTTCCGTTTCATAACCTTCGGCTGCTTGTTCCAGTGTGATTTCGATTTCATACTGTAAATCTTCACCGCGGCGCATATTTCGGTTTCCGCCGCGAGATCTTGCCTGACCACCGAAGAAGTCGGCAAAGATATCGTTAATGTTGTCAAAGCCCGCAGAAGAGAAGCCTCCGAATCCGCCTTCAAATCCGCCGAAGCCGCCTTGACCGCCTCCGAATGCGGAATGACCGTAGCGATCATATGCAGCACGTTTCTGAGGATCGCTCAAAACCTCGTAGGCTTCACCGACCTGTTTGAATTTTTCTTCAGCTGCTTTATCTCCGTGATTGCGATCCGGATGGTATTTCATCGCCAGACGACGATAATTCTTTTTGATTTCTTCTTGGGTAGCGGTTCTTTCTACACCCAGAACTTCGTAATAATCGAGTTCAGCTTCTGCCATTGAATAATCTCTTTATACAAGCGAAATTTGAATAGTTTAGTGTAGTCAATAGGGCCGCTCCCTTGCAGGAGCGACCCTAATTTTTATTATCTAAATGATAACGCTATCGTGTTCAACTTTACTGATTAGACTTCTTTGAAATCAGCGTCAACTACGTCGTCATCTTTCTTCTGCTGCTGTGCACCGCCTTGTTGCTGCTGTGCACCAGGCTGAGCCTGCTGAGCGTTCAGTTTTTCACCGATCTTCTGAGCGGCAGTGTTCAAAGCTTCAGTACGTTTAACGATAAGGTCTTTGTCTTCACCTCTTGCGGCTTCTTCAAGTTCCTTGATAGCAGCTTCGCAAGCGGCTCTGTCAGTAGCTTCAACCTTTTCGCCAAGGTCAGCAAGAGTCTTCTGAACCTGGTGAATTGCAGCATCAGCATTGTTACGTGCAGTTGCCAATTCAACACGACGGCGGTCTTCAGCCTTATTAGCTTCAGCATCGGCAACCATTCTTTCAACATCTTCTTCAGTCAAACCGGAGCTTGCCTTAATAGTGATCTTGTTTTCCTTGCCGGTAGCTTTATCCTTAGCGGAAACGTGAAGAATACCGTTTGCGTCGATATCGAAGGTAACTTCAATCTGAGGCAAACCACGCGGAGCCGGAGCAATACCTTCGAGGTTGAATTCTCCAAGAAGCTTATTATCGGCAGCCATTTCACGTTCGCCCTGGTAAACCTTAATAGTTACGGCAGGCTGATTGTCTTCAGCTGTAGAGAATGTCTGGCTGTGCTTTGTAGGAATTGTTGTGTTGCGCTTGATCATCGGAGTCATAACACCACCAAGTGTTTCGATACCGAGGGTAAGCGGTGTCACGTCTAACAACAATACGTCATTGCGGTCGCCGGAAAGAACAGCACCCTGAATTGCAGCACCGATAGCAACGGCTTCATCAGGGTTAACGTCTTTACGAGGATCTTTTTCGAAGAACTTCTTAACAGCTTCCTGAACGGCAGGCATACGTGTCTGACCGCCAACCAAAATAACGTCGGAAATGTCTTGGACTGTTGCACCGGCATCCTTAAGAGCCTTCTTGCAAGGTTCAATAGTTCTTTGGATCAAATCTTCGACCAAGCTTTCGAGCTTAGAACGTGTAAGTTTGATGTTCAAATGTTTCGGACCTGTTGCATCAGCTGTGATGTAAGGAAGGTTGATTTCAGTTTCCTGACGGCTGGACAATTCAATCTTGGCCTTTTCAGCAGCGTCTTTCAAACGTTGGAGAGCCAAAATATCCTTGCTCAAGTCAATGCCTGTATCTTTCTTGAATTCGCCGATTACATAATCAACGATTCTTTGGTCAAAGTCTTCACCGCCGAGGAATGTATCGCCGTTGGTAGACAAAACTTCAAATTGTTTTTCACCGTCAACATCGGCCAAGTCAATAATGGAGATATCGAATGTACCGCCGCCGAGGTCATAAACAGCGATCTTGCGGTCGCCCTTGCCGCCTTTATCCATACCGAAAGCCAAAGCAGCAGCTGTCGGTTCGTTAATGATACGGCGAACATCCAAACCAGCGATCTTACCGGCGTCTTTTGTAGCTTGACGCTGGGAGTCATTGAAGTAAGCAGGAACTGTAATAACGGCTTCTGTAACCTTTTCACCAAGATAATCTTCAGCAGTTTGTTTCATCTTGCGAAGAATTTCAGCGGAAACCTGCTGCGGAGCCAAATCCTTGTCGCCAAGAACCTGAACCCAAGCGTCACCGTTAGGTGCCTTAATAATCTTATAAGGCATCAAGCTGATATCTTTTTGAACTTCTTTGTCGTCGTAGCGGCGGCCGATCAAACGTTTAATAGCAAACAATGTGTTTGCCGGATTTGTAACAGCTTGGCGTTTAGCAGGAGCGCCGACTAAAACTTCACCGTTTTCCAAATAAGCAACGATGGAAGGTGTTGTACGAGCGCCTTCGCTATTTTCGATAACACGGACCTTTTCACCTTCAACGACAGCAACAGCCGAGTTGGTTGTGCCAAGGTCAATACCAATAATTTTTGCCATTCTATTTTCCTCACATTGGGGCTTTCAACCCCGTTCTATTTTCAATATTGAGACGATTCTTAAAAAAACAAGTCCTTTATTGAGCGACCGCCACCATTGCGGGTCTTAGTACCCTATCGGCAATTTTCCAGCCTCTTTGGAACACCTGGGCAACGCAGCCCGATTGGACTGCAGGATCTTTCACCATTGTTATTGCCTGCATGGTATTGGGATCAAATTTGAGACCAACCGGATTCTCTTCTTTCATCCCGTTATTTTCCAAGGCACTTTTCAGTTGCCGATAAGTCATTTCCAGACCTTCTTTCAAAGGTCCTTGTTCGTTAGCACAAGCTTCCAAGGCTTTTTCCATGCTGTCGACAACCGGGAGCATAGCTTCTGCAAATTTTTCAATACTAAATTTGCGGGCTTTGGCTACGTCTTCTGCGGCGCGGCGGCGGACGTTATCTGCCTCAGCAACGGCACGAACATATAAATCGTAATTCTCAGCTGCTTTGGCCTCAGCAGCTGCCAACTCTTTAGCGGGATCGAGTTCGGGGAGTTCCGGCACTTCGGGTGCTTGGTCCTGCACTGCTTCTTCAGCGGCGCCTGGAGCTTCCTTTCCTTCCATGGTCTGTTTATTTTGATCGAATCTATTTTCTTGCATTCAACACTCCGTAAATTAAGGAGGCAAGACGAAAAATAAAGTATCTCGTCTCTATAAGGTTGCATATGGTGACAACGCCATATTTTTCAACCTTGCATGAATACACTTTAAACCACTTAGATGGAAACCCTTAAACGACCCACCCGAATTAAGCCATCCTTTGCTTTGGAGGATCCGCGTTTTGAAAACATTTGTTTCCAAAGTAAAAAAACTATTAGGAATCAAGGAGTAAAGCTTCTCTGCAGCTCTTTCTCCAAGAAGCATAGAAAAGACGAGCAAGCCTGCGAGAAAGTATCAATTCACAGATTTTTACTGTGTTTTGCTGAAGGAAAATTCTTTTTGCTCTGAATAGTCCGTCGGTGAAGTCCTTAAAAAGATTCATCCGAAAGGTGTTCATCTCCAGCTTGTATTTGTCCAAGCAATACAACCGGAAGAGCCCGAATTGCAAGCAGTTAAACCTCTTCTAATCTTCTTTCCTACACTGACTCGTAAAATCCAGAGACTTGTCGTAAGTTATTGACTTCACATCCAACAGGCCCAACAAAGAAGAGTAAAGGTTATCGTGGCTTGCTTCTTTGTCCAAGACCTTTCTAAAGCAGGCTGTATCGAGTTTAAGTCTCTCTTCCAAGCTATTCGAAAGCCAAAGGATCATTGGAACTTCTTTTTGAACGCTCGGTGCCATAAATTCAGGAGCACCATGCAGATAGAGATTGTTCTCTCCCAGGCTTTCTCCATGGTCGCTCACATAGAGAAGGCCGGTGTCCATTCCTTTCATTCCTTTAAGCCAATCAATTACGCCGGCCAAGAAGTGGTCTGTGTATAAAACCGAATTGTCATACGCATTAATAATGGACTGACGAGAACACTTTTGAAGTTGCTCATCCTCACAGACCGGCGTGTACTTTTCGAAAGTCTTGGGGTAGCGTTTGGAATAAGCAGGTCCGTGATTTCCCAACTGATGCATAAAGATAACGGTATCCTCGCCCGACTTTAATATTTTGCTGACGTCTAATCCGGCAAGGAGGGCTTCATCAAAGCATCTTCCGCCTCTGCACAGTGAAGCGACGGATTTCTTATCAATAGGGAGTTCCATGACTCCGTCACTGACGCCTTTGCTCCCTGATTGGTTATCTACCCAATAGACGTTCATTCCGGCTCTTTTGAGCACAGGAAGAAGACTTTCCTCCCGCAAAATCCTCTCTCTGTCGTAATTTTGTCTTCCGACGCGGCTGAACATACACGGTAAAGACACATCCGTGCTGGTTCCGCAAGAAATCGTCTTCTTAAAAGCATAAACATTTCTAGCCTTCAGTTCAGGTGTCGTTTGTCTCTCATATCCGGCCAAACCCCAATTAGCCAACCGAACAGTTTCTCCTACAACAACTACAAAAAGCATCCCTTTTTTGCCATTATGAGTTTTGCCTAACGAAGGCTGAGGGTCAATAACTTCTCTTTCACGGGGCGCTGAAGGTGAAGACTCTTTAACCA
This sequence comes from uncultured Sutterella sp., assembly GCA_900542195.1. Classification (GTDB taxonomy): domain Bacteria; phylum Pseudomonadota; class Gammaproteobacteria; order Burkholderiales; family Burkholderiaceae_F; genus Turicimonas. Next base: position 28,888 of record UQNA01000015.1, read on the forward strand.
GGGCTTTGTAGGTAGAACTAAGCACGTTGGCAGGAGCTATGAGGTTACGGGTGACAGGTTCCGTACGAATAAGAGAGGATATTCCTTGAAAATTAGCATAGAGCATCATCAGTCCGACGATGAGAGCTAATGATATCTGTCCAAGCCAATTTAACCACGACTGACGCTTAACCTTGATAAACAAGAAAGCAAACAATCCGGGCAAAGTCAGAAAGATAATTTCTGCTACAGAAGAGAAAGAAATAAGTTCCGAAGCTTCTGCCGTATCGGTGGCAAAGGCATTATTCATCATCTCCGTATTGACGATGGTTCCAAACTCATAATTGAAGTAGAGAGCTCCGGAAGCGAGCAGAGAGAACAGAAGTATCCCAGCCTTCATGATCCATCGGAAATATAAAATTCTTACTCCGATAAACATAATGCACAGAAGAACAACAGCCAATGCAAAGATTAGCGTCAGATCTTGAAAGGAAAAATGCAAAGCTGAAAATACTTTAGAAAAAAACGGTAAGTTCAGAAAGAATGCCAAATAGACCGCAGCCGCTAACGCAAAAGATCCGGCGCTTAAGACCACTGTTGGCTTTTTAATAAAAACTCGAGGCTGAAAAAATAAAAAATATAAAAATGCGCATATCGACCAGTCAAAAAACATGGTCGCTACGGTATGAGAGATAAAGTGGGCCCCCTGAGCTTGTCTGCCTACGCCCAAAATCAAACCTAACGTAACTACTGAGCCTAAGATCAAACCGCACGCAAGGCTTCTTCCAGCGGATCCAACCGGAGACTTAGAGAATTTCAAACTGAGGAAAGCGAAAAATAGAGCAAACAATGCGAATCCGCTCGAAGCGTGTCCGGCCGGAAAACATCTGCCCGCCCCTACGGGATTTCCTCCGAATATTTCCAACGACCACGGGCATGGAGAAGAAGACAGGGCTTTTGCTCCAACCACTGACAAGGCGCAAGTCACAATGGCGACGATGACATAGGTGAACTGTTTGCGATAAGGCTTCAGAGTTTTTCCAAGCGAGAGGTAGGAAGACAGGAGCAAGACCAGTGAACCGACACCGGCGATTACCGGAAAGATTTTGCCCCCTTTATGCAAAATAGTACGGAACAACAAAACATTGGAGTCCCCGTACCACTTTCCGGCGCCCTCGTAAAAAGGAAATGCAAAAAATTGGTCGATCGGACTAGATCTAAATAATGCGATAAAAATATAAATCCACGCCGGAACCAACAGCATCCAAACAATAGGATTACTCTCAGATGCTGCAGGTTTTTCAGAGATCCTTTGAGGATCTTTCACAAGCCTTGGTAAACTTTTCACGGATTATTCACTTTTGAAACTATCGTCATCTCTAGTATGAACCGAGCCTCTGTTATGCTAAGTCATAGAAACGTGAAATAAGAGTGAAATCTATGCCCAGAATACTCATTGTGGAAGACAACGAAGACGTCAGAAGGAACATTGTCGAGTTTCTTGAACTTAAGAAATTTAAGACCGACAACACTGATGATGGCCTTAAGGCATTAGGTCTCACGTTGGTAAACTCTTATGATCTCATCCTCCTTGATGTCATGATTCCCGGTCTTGATGGCATTAGCGTATGTGAACAGCTGAAAAAACGAATGGATTCGACTCCTATCATTTTTTTAAGTGCTAAAGACACGGTAGAAGACAGAATTAACGGACTGACCGTGGGCGCCGATGATTACATCGTTAAGCCCTTTTCTCTTTCAGAACTTCTTCTCAGAATCAATGCTGTTCTCAGGCGAACCAAGAAAGAACTTTCTCCATTCTTAACGATAGGCCCTTTGAAACTGAATGCAGAAACCAAACAGGTCTTCAGGGACGATAAAGAAATTCGCGTAAATCCAACAGGTTTTAAAATTCTTCAGTTTCTGATGTCTAAAAGTCCTAACATTGTCTCTAGAGAAGAACTCGAAAAAGAGATTTGGGGTTTCAACAGAGTCGCGAGCGATGCACTTCGTGCACAAATCCATCTGCTGCGGCAACTAGTGGACAAACCTTTTGAAAAACAGCTGATTCACACCCGTCAAGGATTTGGCTGGTCAATCAAAGCTGAAGAAAAAGACGCCGGAGAAAGTTAAATGAGGAAAGAATGGTCTTTAAAGAAGCTCATAGCTATCAGTATTAGCCTGACCATCATCTGCATTGCCTTGATTTACACGGGTCTAATCTACATGACGATTCACTCGGCCGAGAACCAACTCATGGGGTCGGCTATGAGCAGCACGCTCAACGGCATCATGACCTACGATATTTCTCAAGGCCAACATCCTCGTCTTGACCAGTTCTCCCGTCTTTATATTGAGGGTGACCCGGTCCGTCCAATTCCAGAAGCCTTCAAAGATCTCCCTTTAGGATATGTTGAGGTAGTAAAAGGCGAAGATCTGCACGTCTACACCATGCTTTACGACGGTAAGCGAGTCGTTCTCACCCGCAATCAAGAACTCTTTGAATCGTGGGAAATTAAAGTATTCATCGGGACTCTGGTATTTTTTGCAGCGCTGGTCTGCTTCAGTTTCTTCTTTGCTCATTGGCTTTCCAAGAGACTGCTAAAGCCTTTGGATCGTTTAACTCTAAAAGCAGCGGAAGCAGATAAGGCACTTCAGAACGGTCAAATTTATTCAACAGATCTTTTCAAAGAAAAAAGTTGGTCTGATAATGAAATCGGGCGCCTGGCCAAGACACTTAACGATTTGACCTCCAAGATCCGCAATCTTGCCGTCAAAGAGAAAATCTTTTCAGGCGAAGTTAGCCATGAAATCAGAACTCCTTTGACCGTCATCAATACAAGCTTAGAGTTGTTGGAAACGGACCCCGACACCTCTCCGTCTCAAAGAAAATTCGTCAACAGAGCCCTGAAAGCTTCCCAAAGAATTAAAGAGTTGACTGAGGTCTTTCTGAATCTCTCACGCGGTACCCGCAACGAAGATACGCATCAGGTGACGGTCAGCGAGTTTTTCCAAGATCATCAGCAAGAATTGCAGACAAAGTTTGCCGCTAAAGGGCTGGACTTTAAAGTGAAAGTTCTTTCCAACTCGAAAGATACCTACAACGAAGTCTTAGTCGGTGCAACTTTTGACAATCTTCTGAACAACGCCTTGAAATTTACCGATAAAGGCGGAGTCACCATTTCCATTAATGCAGACTCCGTCATCATTCAAGATACAGGATGCGGCATCAAGGAAGAATACAGAGAAAAGATCTTTGACAGCGGATATCAAGCCAATCCGGATGACAAGTTAGGCGGATTCGGACTAGGCCTGGCAATTGCCAGGAGAGCCGCCGACTATTTAGGATGGACTATTAAGTTAAAAGAGTCGGGAGAAGAAGGAAGTACGTTTGTTATATCCTTCAATAAGAAATAGACTTTCATTGAAACTCGCCGTCCAGTAAGAGGCCGGAATTAGGTCTGCTCCTCCCAGTCGTTTAAATGTTTACCGAGGAAATCGCTGAATAAGTCGAGCCAATAATCTTGAGCGTTGAGACACGGGATGTAATTAAACTCTTTGCCGCCCGCATCCAAGAAGGCCTTTCTTGCTTCCCCCTCGATTTCCTCATGAGTTTCCAAACAGTCGGTGATAAAGCTCGGACAAACGATGTCAATACGTTCCGTTCCCTTTTTTGCAAGTTCTACCAACGTTGGTTCAGTGTAAGGCTGCAGCCATATATCTTTGCCGAATCGAGACTGATAAGTCCGAATCCACTGGTCGGGCCCTAAATTCAATCTATTTGCGATTAAGTCGGATTCGACGACTGTCTGATCTTGGTAAGGATCGCCTTTGTTCACATAGCTTTGGGGCATACCGTGAAAGCTGAGGATCAATTTGCCTTTTTCGCCGAGAGGAGAGTGTTTTTCCCAAAAATCTGAAATACTTTTAGCCAAAGCTTCAATGTAGGCATCTTCGTTGTGAAAGTCTCGAACCATACGAATTTCCGGCTGACTTCTCATGGTCTTAAGCACATCACACAGCGCATCCATCACGGAACCGGTGGTAGTGGCTGAATATTGCGGATTCAGCGGGACCAACAAGATTTTTTGGAAGCCTTTCTCAAGATGAAGATTCCTAACCACATTAGCGATTGAGGGATCTCCGTATCTCATCGCGTAGGTGCAAAAGAGACCCGGAAATTTCTTACCGAGGCGCTGGCTCATTCCTCCGACGAGCTTTTCGGTTTCAACAACTAGAGGTGAGCCTTCCGGTGTCCATATAGTCTCATATCGTTTGGCTGATTGCGGTGATCTAATCGGAAGAATGATGAAATTGAGGATGATTTTCCACAAAATCGGATTGACCTCAATAACACGCGGATCGCCCAGAAACTCTTTTAGGAATTGTTTGACCGCCTTCGGAGTAGGTTCTTTGGGAGAGCCCAAGTTAACAAAAACTACAGCTGTACGGTCGTATGACATATTTTTCCTATTTATTTAGCTCGAAGCCTTTAATGACTCGGCGTGCTTACGATGCATATACCCAATCAAAATAGCGACAATCAAGGACATCCAAAACTTTCCGAGGACCTGGCCGGCAATAAACTGAACGGAGCCAAAAGCCAAAGAAAGGAAAATTGCGCTGTCCACAATAGAACCAATTAACCCGCTCACCATGACAGCCCAAGCAGGCCAACGCTTACGCATAGGCGTGTAAACGATCAGGTCCGCCAATTCCGAGAAGAAAAACGCCATCACGGAGGCAATCACAAGAGACGGCTCAGAAAAGAAAGCCGACAGTGCTGCGCCAATGAGAATTGCGTACAAAGACCACTTAACACCGAGCTTGGATTGGAGACCGTCTCTTAAAACCAAAGCAATACCTGCCATCAAGACACCACTCGGCGCCTCAATCCCAGGCCACACAGGAATTAAACAAGGACCGTCCGGCGTGCACACCGTCCCTACATTCATTACCACCCAGTTCATTGCCGGAATGGTCAAAATAAAAAGGACGAAGTAAAGCAGTCCTACCTGATAATTTTTATCTGCTCGCAATGGCATCAACGATCTCCTAACCGGAATCACAAACCGGGGAAGTTAATTAGTGAAAAGAGGTACAAAATTCCCAGGTGCGTTTCGGCAGATAGCCGAGGCTTCCCGGGAACGGTCCTAATGGATAGCCGCAATGGCCGCCATCTTGCGTATATTCTAAAGTGACTTGCTTGGAAACTTCGCTTTCCATTGGTAAAGATTTTTTTCCGACGATAGGATCATTGAGAGCATTCATCGCCAAGACAGGTACACGAATACCTTTAAGCACACGGCTTGAGGAACATTTTGTCCAGTAATCATCGGCATTTTTATAACCGAACATCGGTGCCGTAACGAAGTCATCAAAATCATGAAGATTCTTTATTGACTTAATTTTCTCCGGGTCCAAAGTTCCCGGGAAAGCCAATGCTTTCTTCAGGGCTTTGTCTTTCATGGTATTGATGAAATTCATGTCGTAGACTCGGCTGAATCCTTTGGAAATGACTTTGCTGCTTTCCATCAAATCCATCGGACAACAAACGGCAACTGCTGCATCGACATATTTTGTCGCTTCCTCCCCGAGTGTCCCAAGCCAAAACAGCAGATTGTTTGCCCCTAATGAAACTCCCATCGAATAGATTTTTGATAAGGGGAACATGGAGCGGACTTTTTTAAATATCCAAGAAAGTTCCGGGACATCAGCTGCACAGTAAGCTCTTAGCTTTTTGTTATCGATTCCGCCACACCCTCTGTAATGAATTACGAGGCCACGGATTCTATTTACTGCACAAAAAGCCATCAATGCCTCTGCATAATGACTTTTAGAAGAGCCCTCCAATCCGTGGAAGTGAACCATAACCGGACTGTTAGGACTGAGTTTATCGGTTTCGCTCCAATCAACCGCTATTACGTCGTCGTCTGGGGTCGTCCATATTTCTCGGCGATATTGGACTTTAGGTCTAGGGAAGAACTCGGCAGGCACAATTGTCTGTAGATTTCCACCGGGTAACCATGCCGGAGAAACGTAACCTGAGTCACTAACTGGCATTTTTTGAACTATTTTACTTAAGAAAAACGTGAAATTTTACCGCCACAGAGCCTTGTTCCTTCACCTTTGTTTGCAAAAACAGGTACAACCTCAAGAGCAGAGGCTAAAAATAGATCTCTTGTACTTCCTCCTCGACCTAATTAAGGATGATTTTCCAGCCTGGCGAGCGCCATGGACGCTGTATACTTTGCCGAATGTCTTTCTAACAACTCATGAATAGACTTTTGTCCTTTCGAAAAACATTACATCTTCTTAATCCTTTGTTTTGATTGACTTATTTTAAAAATAAACAATTTTCAATCCATTTCCCTATCAAAATTAACATTTTTCAATCCTTTTTTTGGGTCAAAAAATACATTTTTCAACCCTAATCACCCCGCCAAAAATTACACTTTTCAATCCAAAAAAAGAAAGTGCCGAAAGTTAACAAACGATCGGCACGCTTTTCAAATAAAGATTATTAAATGTCGGAAGGAAACACATAGTCCCAAGTTTCTTTGACTAAAGCAATCTCTTGAGCAAACTCTTCTCTCTCAACTCGTACAGGAATTGAATCGGGAGCATTTAATCTAAACTCGTGTTGGAACTTCCTATATCTCCGATAGGCATCGCCAATTTCCAAACCTCTACCTTCCGGGAGAAGTCCGGCTTCTTCCATCATGCTGAGAAGTTTGATATTCCCGAAGTTATTCATCAGTTCCGGATGTTCACTTGCATGGGCTAAAACAAGGTACTGAACCATGAATTCAATATCTACCATCCCGCCTTGATCATGTTTAACGTCAAATAAAGAAGTCGTATTCGGATGTCCGTCCCGCATACGCTGACGCATCTTCAACACTTCTTCGGCGGTTTCTTTCGGATCCCTTGGCTTAGCCAAAATTTCTTTTCTAAACTGTTCGAACTCTCGGCCGATATCCACATCACCGGCAGAAAAACGTCCGCGCGTTAAAGCTTGATGCTCCCAAAGCCAAGCACCGGTACCGTCCTCGTTTCGCTCATATTTTTTATAAGCATCCAAGGAGGAAACCAACATTCCTGATTCTCCGTTAGGCCGCAAGCGCATATCGATATCAAACAGCACTCCGGAACTAGTAGTAACCGTCAACCAATTCATCAGACGGCGCGCAAAGCGGATATAAATTTTTTCTGCGTCCGGATGATCATCGTCATATAGGAAAATCAAATCCAAATCGCTGGCATAGCCGAGTTCCTTACCGCCTAATTTTCCGTAAGCCACAATTCCGAATTTCGGAATTTCTCGGAAAATTCCCGGGACCGTTTTCCAAGCTTCTTCGATGGCAATTTCTAAGGTTGAATCTGCAAGTGCCGAAAGATGATCTGCCAATCTTTCGACAGAGAAACGTCCCTCTAAATCTGCAATAAGCAGTCTGAACAGACGGGCATGATGGCACTCGCGCAGAAGGTTCATGCGGGTCTCCTGATCATTCTCGTCAACTTGAGCTAGTCGGTCTCTCGTGCGGTCCATATAACCTGTTGTATCCACCGGCGTGTAGTCATCAACATAGGTGATGCGTTCGTCCAAAAGCTCATCTAACAAAATAGGATGCCGAATCAGATAGTCAGTCGCCCATTTACTGGCCCCAAGCACTTTGCCAACCTTCAACATGGCTTGCGGGTACTGAGAGAGCAAAGAAACATAGGTTGAGCGGCCGGCGATAGCACCGAACAAATTAAAAAACCGCTCAATCAGCTCCTCTTTAGAAATCTTGTTTTTATTCGGAGCAATAAAATTATCAATATTGCTGATGACCTTCTTAGCGAGCTTTATTAAACGTTCCTTTGCACTCGGGTTAATCATCCGGAAGGTGCGTAGCCTTGTCAGCCCGAGCAAGGCAGAAGCGACCTCATCCGGTTTAACGAAACCTTTCATTTGCAGCAGTTCAACCAATGCAGGGCGCGAAGCCTCATCGCCTCTTTCCCATCCTATAGGCCAAGGATCGGCAGTTTCATCTGACTTTGTCTGGAAGATAGCATCAAAAGACTCGGCCACAAAGTTGTTTGCCTCTTTGAGTTGTTCTTCTAAAACTTCCGGAGCAAAACCCATCATTGCCGCTATTTTGGCTTTTTGTTCGGGATTGTCCGGTAGCAGCTGCGTCTGCTGGTCATCCACATATTGGATTGCATGTTCTAGGTTACGCAGAAAAACATAAGCCTGTTTCAACCGCTCTACTTTGGAAGGCTCCATCAGCCCCTCTGTTGCAATAACGTCTAAAGCTTTGAGGGTTGAACGTTCTCTGATCTTAGGATTTCTTCCGCCACGAATTACTTGGAAAGTCTGGACAATAAACTCGATTTCTCGAATACCGCCTCGGCCTAACTTAACATTCGTACCGTTCTTTAAACCGGTAAGCGCTTTCTGCTTGGTTGCTGCTCTGATTTTGGCGTGGAGATCCGTTAAAGCGCTAATCGCACCGAAATCTAAATATTTTCTGTACACGAAAGGACGCACAATGTCCTTGAGAGTCTTCGCTTGGGTCTCAAATTGTTCTTGAGACGTAAAAACCGGAGCGCTGACAATACGGCCTTTCGACCAAGCAAAACGCTCCCAGTCTCGTCCTTGCGTCATAAGATATTCTTCCAACATTTCGGAAGAACCGACAATCGGGCCGGAATCTCCGTTAGGACGAAGCCTCATATCCACTCTGAATACAAAACCATCGTAAGTGATATCGGAAATCGCCGGAATAATTTTCTTCGATAAACGCTCGTAAAACTCTCGGTTAGTTAAAATCTTTCTCTGCTTTGGAAAACGCTCAGTCGGCTTGCATTCACCGTCTTCATCGTAAAAAAAGATAAGGTCAATATCGCTGGAAACATTTAACTCTCGCCCTCCGAGTTTACCCATTCCCACAACCAGTAAATCTTGCGGCACACCAAGAGAAGAGTGAGGAACTCCGAAGCGTTCGGCAAGTTCAACGGCATGAACAGATACTGTCTTTTGAATAACAGCCTCAGCCAAATCCGACATGACCTGCACGACTTCGGCAAATTCAATACTTCCCGTGATGTCTCTTAGAATCAGGCCCATCATGATTCTTCTGCGAAGCTTTCTCATCACAGTGCCCAAGCTTTCTGCATCTTGATCTTTATCAAGTTCTTCTCGAATTCTGTCTGCCGTCCATCTATCTTCCTGCAGCTGCTGCAGGAATCGGTTCCTTTCTTCTCCCTCCTCTCTAAACATAGCATTGAGAGAATTTCTAAAGTAGGACGAGTATTCCCCAACATTACTTGCGGGGATATTCTTGGCGGGAACTGCGGGCTCCCAAAGAGCAGGTTGTGGCATTCTGGTATTCGCTAAATGAGACAAACTAACTTCTAATGGTACATTTTTTACTTAGAATTTGTTTAATTTCCAGAACGTTCCACAGGCAAGGAGCCCGAGCAAATCATGGGCAAAAATGAAAATTCAGATCCGGCATCACAGGATCTAACAAATTTAGAAAGAAAAGGATTTTTCAGAACCCTTTTGTCTTTCTTCGGTTGGACGATAGTAATTCTTTACTTCTTAGCCCTTGGAGCACTTCTTGCTTTTCGGCTTTATGCCATCCCTTATTTGGAAAAATCCAAACCTTTAATTGAAGAAAAAGTCACCGAACTTATAGGAATGCCTTTTTCTATCGGCAGCCTCAAAGGCGGCTGGGATTTCATTACACCAATTATCACTCTAGAGAATATCCAGCTGGGAGAAGTCTCTCCTCTCAAAATTAAGCAGGCTGTTTTAGTCCCTTCTTATCTTTCAATTGCCAAGCTGAGTCCGATTTTTAGAACGATTTCCATTACCGAACCGGAAATCTCAATTGAAAGGACCGGTAATCTGCAATTTAATATCCTGGGCAAAACCATCGAATTAGACGGAATTAAATCCTCCGGGGATTCCTCCTCTTTTGACTTAGATGAGCTAGATCCTCTTTTCCAGCAAGGAGCTATTTCCATCAACTCCGGAAACATCAATTACACGGATAAGACAAAAGAGCAAAGCCTGAAGATAGAGGACATCACCTTTGTCATGGATAATTCGCTCCTGACTAAAAAGGCGGCTCTCAAATTCATTCCTCCCAAAGAGATTGCCTCTCCGGTAACACTTCAAGCGGAATTTGAGCTTCCTTCTCTGGTAAGCCCAGGCGTTGCAGACTGGAATGAACAGCTTTTCCTTTCTGTTTCTGAAGTCAACTTCGGAGAATTAGCTAAGTGGGCCCCCGACTTCAATATTTCCTACAAAGGAATAGGCAGCGGAGACCTTTGGCTCGCCTTAGACAAATGGAAGCCTTCTTCAGCTACCTTCATCGGTGCACTCTCCGACGTTAATCTCGTCTTTGACAAGAAACTTCCTCCTTTAACTTTGAACTTCTTCAAAGGCAAGCTCTCCGGAGAAATAAAAGACCATTACTACAAGGTTTCAACAGACCGTGTGGAATTCGAAATGGCTTCGGGACTAAAGGCTCCGTCGTTCACAGCTTCTCTAGCTCTAACAACTAATGCAGAGAATACAATCACCGGCGGACAGATTACAGCCGACAGATTGGACATCCAAGGCTTTGCTGCAGCGTTTCCATCTTTGCCGATCCCGGAGGAATTTAAGAAATTTATTATCGACAGAAAGCTCGCCGGGAAATTGAAAAACGTAGTTGTCGATTGGAGCGGCGATTCTGCTATGCCCTCCAAGTACAAAGCAAACGTTAACTTTGAGAATTTATCCAGTTTGAGCTACGTTGCCCCGAAAGATAAGGAGTCCCTTTGGATTCCGGGCATTAAAAATCTTTCCGGTTCGATCCAAGCCGAAAACGGCACAGGCCAACTGACTCTGAACAGCACCAATACGGATATTGCGCTGCCCGGGCTGTTTGCCGTCGCTAGCTTCCACTTTGATGAACTGGCCGCTAACGGCAGTTGGGACATCAATGACAAAATCAAATTCAAGATTGACAAGCTTGTTCTAGAAAATAAGGACTTAGCTTTCCAAGGGAACGGAGATTACGACTCGACAAAAGGCGAGTACGGTTTTCTTAATGCTAACGGTACGTTAAGCCGAGGAACGGTTGCCTCGGTTTGGCGTTATGTTCCTCTTATTGCCGGAAAAGAAACGGTTGAATGGCTGCGTTATGGTCTTCTCGGCGGAAGTATTACCAATGCCGTGTTAGAGTTCACGGGACCTCTCCATGAATTTCCATACAAAGATTCCACACTTCATAAATTCGCTGTCACCGGAAACTTCAAAGACGGCGTCATTGACTTTTACCCTATTAAATTTGATAAGCCCTCAGCCAAGAATGTGCCCGGAGCCATTTGGCCGACCGTTACAGGCGTAGGAGGAACGATATTCTTCCACGGCGACGGCTTGAGAGCGGATGTTACCGAAGGAACCTATCAAAAGGTTAAGTTAAATAAAGCCATCGTAGAGATTCCATCTTACGAAGCCGAAACCGTTCTTTTAACCGTTGATGCATCAGCAAACGGTCCTCTGCCCTCTTATCTTAACTATGTAAATACCTCACCGATCAAAGGGTACACGGCAGATATATTCGGAAAAGCCAAAGCAACGGGCGACGGTGCTTTAACACTTGAACTTACCGTTCCTCTCAGCGGCCCCGGAGACGTTCTTGTCAACGGCTCATTCGGAGTCAACGGAGCGGCCATTAACTTTAATCAATACCAGATTCCCGATCTAACGGATGTGTCAGGCAAAGTTTTCTTCTCAGAAAAAGGAGCCAATGCTCAAGACCTCATTGCAAAGACGTGGGGAGAAACGGTTACCGTCGGTCTGAACACTAATGACAAAGGTGCCTTTGAAGTAAATGCTTCCGGCATCATTCCGGCGCAAGCATTAAAGCAAGTTATTCCTGTTGAGTCCTTAGCTGCGCTCTCAACAAAATATCTGAGCGGACTTGCTCCTTTTGCGCTGAAAGGAGAAATTACATCCAATAAGGTCAACATCCATGTTGACAGCTCTCTGGACGGTTTAGCCGTAAAACTGCCCGCGCCGTTCAACAAACCGGCCAATAAAAAAGAGCCGCTTGCTTTTGACCTAACTACTTCAAAGGACACCTCTAACATTGCCCTAACCCTAGGGACGCTTCTAGACACAAAGATTCTTTTGAAGAATGATGCTTTAGCAGCCGCCGTCATCTCAAACAGCAAAGCTCCGGCTCTGCCTAAAGAAGGTCTCACGATTGACTTTAGTGCGCCTGAGGTTTCCGTTGCGCAATGGTCCGAAGTTCTTTCTTCTTTATCCAAGCAAGATAAGAAAGACGAAAAGAAGGGAGGACAGGCTAATGTTGTCACCATTCCGACTCTTAACTCTATTCGCTTAAATGTCGGCAAACTTCTTATCGACAACTTTAATCAGGAGAGTTTCCATTTGGTCGGCAATCAAACTGCTACCGGATGGCAAGCTCATCTTGAATCGAAGGAACTGTCCGGCGATTTAGATTGGCATAAAGCCCGTAACGGCAAAGAAGCAGAACTTCAAGCTTATCTCTCTAAGCTTTACATTCCTGCTTCTGCCGGCAACTTCGCAGAAGAAACCAAACCGGTTGAAGTGGCCGGAGGCTGGCCTGCCATTAACGCCGTCATCCAACAGTTTGCATACGGAAACAAAAACCTAGGAAAAGTTGAACTAAAAGCCAGAAACACTATCTCCCGTCAAGGACATTTGTGGCAAATTCAAAAGCTCAACGTCATCAATAACGATGCCACCTTGTACTCATCCGGAAGCTGGCTTAAAGGATTTGACGGTCAGAACACCACAACGCTGCTGTTAGATACCAAGATCAGCAATTTAGGACGACTTTTGGAGCGCTTGGGAGCAGGCAGAGTAATTCGCCGCGGAAACGGTTCGATCAAAGGCGAGCTTTCTTGGGAAGGCTCCCCAATCGGCTACAACGCGAACACCTTCGACGGCAAACTTAATATCGATTTAAAGAGAGGAGAAATCCTGAAGATCGAACCAGGGGCCGCTAAATTACTTACCCTGCTGTCGCTGCAATCCTTAACTCGCTATTTAAGACTGGATTTTAGAGATTTCTACTCTAAAGGCTTTAACTTCGACTCGATTATTGGTTCCACCAATATGAATAACGGCCTGATGCGTCTGAACGACTTAACCATGGTTGGAAGCGGTGCGACGGTTGTAATGAAAGGCGACATTAATGTCCGCAATGAAACAGAAAATCTGCATATTCTGGTTTTGCCGGACATCAATGCAACCGGAGCTTCCATTGCCTTAGCAATTGCAAATCCAATTGCCGGCATCGGCAGTTTCCTGGCTCAGTTGATTTTCAAAGATCCTTTGAGTAAGCTTTTCTCTTTTGAGTATTCTGTGACCGGCACGTGGTCTGATCCGGTTGTTAAGAAATTGGAAAAACACGATCCATTCTAGTTGAGAGATTTTCTGAAGATGCTGAAAATTGCCACCTGCCAAATGACTTCCGGAATTGACTTAAGCAAGAATCTGGAAGAGGCTGAAAGTTTTATTCGAAAAGCAGCCATGGAAGGCTGCAACTTAGTCTGTCTGCCGGAAACTTTTGCGTTGATGCCCAGAGTACGGCAAGACGTATTAGTTTTTGCAGAGAACTACGGCGAGGGACCTATCCAAGCCCGTATTTCCTCTTTAGCTAAGAATCTTGGAATCTGGATTATTGCCGGGTCAATTGCTTTGTTCTCCGACAAAAAAGATCACGTCACCAACACTTGTCTGGTTTATGACCCGTATGGCGCCGTCGCTTGCCGCTACGACAAGATTCACTTATTTGCCTACCACACGGAAGAAGAACGATACGATGAAGGCTCTCTTTACACACCGGGCCATGAAGCCAAAAGCTTTATTCTTCCTTTAGACAACGGAACCGACATCAAAATCGGTCTGGCTATTTGCTATGACTTGCGTTTCCCAGGCCTTTTCCGCCATTTAGGCAGTCCCGATCTCATCGTCATTCCTTCGGCCTTCACGGAAACTACGGGCCGAGCACACTGGGAGACTTTAGTCAGAGCCCGCGCCATCGAAAACCTCTGCTATGTCTGTGCACCGGCACAAGCCGGATCAAATCCGGACGGAAGAAGTTTCTGGGGTCACTCAATGGCAGTCGACTGCTGGGGTAAAATTTTAGGAGAGATGGGGCAAGACGATAACGGTGTTTTTATCACCGAGCTTGATCCGAGATTTATCGCACAAGTAAGAAACAACTTACCTGCATTAAATAACCGCGTCTTTTATGACTAACAAGAATACTGAAACTGCAATTTCTGTTTTACTTACTCCTCATGGAGTCACTATTGAAGATTTAGAGTCCGCTTTTGCCGAACTCTCAGGAAAACATATTGATTTCGCCGACTTCTATTTTCAACGAACCGTTTCCGAAGGTTATGTTTTAGAAGAAGGCATTATTAAAAACGGTTCATTTAATACAGACATGGGTGTCGGCGTTCGTGCCGTCAGCGGAGAAAAAAGCGCGCTCGCCTATTCCGATGAAATTTCTAAAGATGCATTAGTCGAAGCCGTCAGAACCGTTCGTGCTATCGGCAACTTTTCTGATGATAAGACCGTTGTTAAATTAGAAAGAAGGAGAATCCCTGACGCACTTTATCAACCGGTTAATCCGATCGAGCTTAAAGAAACCAAAGACAAGATTGAAATCATTAAAAAGCTCGACAAGCTTGCAAGAAAGCTGAGTCCTCACATCATTCAAGTGATTTGCAGTATTTCATCCGTTTATGAAGTGATTTTGATTGCGAAACGAGACGGAGCGCTTGCCGGCGACATTCGTCCGCTTGTCAGAGCTAATCTGAGCGTTGTCGTCCAGAAAGACGGCAAGACTGAGAGAGGCACTGCCGGAGGAGGCGGACGCTTCTCGCTTGATTACTTCACAGACGAAAAACTTTCCTCCTATGCAGAAGAAGCCGTTTCTTCCGCTCTTCGAAACCTGGAAGCCATTCCTGTTCCCGCAGGCGTATTTCCCGTCGTTCTCGGCCCCGGTTGGCCGGGAGTCCTCCTCCACGAGGCCGTAGGCCACGGATTAGAGGGAGACTTCAACCGCAAAGGCACCAGTGTTTTTGCCGACAAGATTGGTCAAAGAGTTGCTGCCGAGGGCGTTACTATTGTCGACAACGGAACCGTCAAAGACAGAAGAGGTTCTTTAACAATTGACGATGAAGGCAATCCCACCCAATGCACCGTCTTGATTGAAGACGGCATTCTGAAAGGCTATATGCAAGACGAGCTCAATGCCTCTTTGATGGGTCAGCAAACGACAGGCAACTGCCGCCGTGAGAGCTTTGCAACTCTTCCTATTCCCCGCATGACCAACACCTACATGCTCAGCGGAGATAAAGAGCCTGAAGAAATTATTTCTTCCGTGGATTACGGCATTTATGCCAAGAATTTCGGCGGAGGCCAAGTTGATATCACCAGCGGAAAGTTTGCTTTTTCGATGAGTGAAGCGTGGCTGATTGAAAAAGGCAAAATCACACAGCCGGTGAAAGGTGCCACATTAATCGGCAACGGCCACGAGGCTCTTTTAAAGATCAAGCTTATCGGAAACGACTCTTGTCTTGACGGGGGTGTAGGCATATGCGGCAAAGACGGCCAAAGCGTCCCGGTCGGCGTCGGCATGCCAACCCTTCGAATCGACGGCCTCACGATCGGAGGCACGAGCTAACTTCGAACCAAGCCGCTTAATGCGGCTTGTCTTCTTCTATTGCTGTAAAAAATCTAATCTTCGATTGCCCGGCGCTTGGAAAAGTCAAACCTTGACAAGGCAATCAAGAAGAATGCTCCTCTAAAGCACAACTCAGTGGCCATAGCGACCCAAACGCCAACCAAACCAAACTCAGAGGCCAAGAAGTAGGCCAAGGGAATACGAATAAACCACATACTGCCTAAGTTTGCCAAACTTGGAAGCAATGTATAACCCGCACTGACAAAAATACTGCAGCAAACAATAGCGGCCGCGAACATCGGTTCGGCGAAAGCCTCTATTCGTAGAACAGTTGTTCCCAGATTGATAATCGATTCATCAGGTGTCATAAAACCGATCATCCACGGCGCGGTTATGTACATCAGGACACCCATCGCCGACATCATTACCATCACCATGAGAACATTGATTTTGGCGAATCTTCTTGCTATTGCCGGTCGTTTTGCACCGATGCTTTGGCCAACAATAGTTGAAGCAGCATCTGCGACACCAAAACCAGGCATATAGCACAGACTTTCAGCGGTGATAGCGAAAGAGTGAGCCGCTAAGGCAATAGGACCTAACGGCGCCACAATCATGGTAGTGACAATCTGGGCACCGCTCATGGCTATTCTTTCGAGGGCGATTGGAGAACCGATTCTGAATGTTCTCCTCATGCAAAAGATTTCAGGAATAAAAGAGCCTTTCCTCCCAATCAAAGAGAGTTTTTCGGACTTGACAAGCAAGAACCACAACATCAAGCCAGCACTTACCAATTCTGCCAAGATAGTTCCCAGCGCTGCTCCGGCAACTCCCAGATTTGCTCCGGGCACAGTTAGTTTGAAACCAAGAATGTTGTAATCCGATGTGGGGAAAATAAGAAGCAAGTTGAAGAAGGCGTCCAAAAAGCACATTCCGATATTAATAATGCTCGGAAGTTTGACATTGCCGGTACTGCGCAACATGCTGGAGGCCATAAAGCCCAAAAGAGCGGCAGGTGTTCCAAGACAAAAAATCAGAAAATATACTCTCGCATCTTCGTAAAGCTCCTGGGGTCCTCCAAGCCAATTAGGCAAATATGGAGATACCATTAAACCAATAAGAGCAATAAGGATACTGACGAGAAAACCGACGAACAGACCTTGTCTCAGAACAGAGCGCGCCTCTTCATCTTGTTTTGCTCCGATACGCTGAGCAACCTGAACGGAAAAGCCTACTGTGACCGATGTAATTAAGCCCCATATTAGCCACAGAGAAGAAGAAACCAGGCCGATAGATGCGGCAGGATTTGCACCCAGATGACCAACCATTGCGGCATCAATGTATTGGACCATCACGAAAGAAATCTGCGCAAAAATAGCAGGTAAACTTAACCGCCAAACCAGATCAATCTGGTTCCAAATCGTTAATTCCGCACCATCTCTTATTAAAGAAAACAGATACTCGGTCTTTTTGCTTTTAGCGCCCATAAAGGCATTGTAGGAACTTTAATTTTTTATTAAAAGCCTTGTCTTGTTAAAGCACATTTCATCATGCCCAGTTTACCTTCTCTGTGCATTCTGACTCCAGCTTCTAGACAGGGGAGAGGAAAATCAAAGCGGTCTCGCTATCTCCACTACAACGTCTATTTCAAACCGTTTTTGAGAAGTTGAAAAAACTTGATCATCGCGAGAATCACAAGCTTTTCTT
>UQNA01000016.1 GCA_900542195.1 uncultured Sutterella sp.
AAGCTGGTCAACCAGACTTTTGCAAGCCTCGGGCTTTTAGCCCGGGGTGGTTGACCTTCCTTCCTCCAAAATCTGAGATTCGATGACCTGCTGAAGTTCATCAATGTCTTCCTCAAGAAAGCGGCCAACGTCCGTTGCTGTTTTCTTGGAATTTCTGGACTTAGGAAATAGTTTCGCCCAAATAGGTTTTGAGCACGCGCAGGCCGCAGTATGATCAAATCCTGTCCATAAGAGAGTCTGTGTTTTTTCTTGTGTCAGTCCGAGAGAAAAACGCCTTGAAAGATCAAAGAGACGCACCATTTGCTTAACATCTTCTTTATTTTCTTCGAAAATTACATCCGGAAGCTGAGCGAGAACTAAAAGAAAATAGTCTTCCTGCGCTGCTTCCGTTTTCAGATCCGCTACTAAACTCATCACCATGGTTGGTTTCTTTGCAGCTGTCCAGATATTCGCACGCAGTTCCAGCCTGTCAGTTTGGCTGGCTGAAGAATTGTCATCAAAAATCACATATCTGTTTTGGTGATCGGTATATACCTCTAGAGGAGAATCTGTGACTTGCGTGATTCTGCAAGAAGGCCTATCAAATTTAAGGACAACTCCTTCGGTAACTGGAAAGAGTTTGAATTTTTTAATTTTTTCAAGTTTTTTGGCATGAACAAGTTCTGCATTGGTCCACGCATCGTTTGTACTTGAAAGACGAACATCTTTAATTCCGTTTAAAGGATCTAATGAACGCTGACGAGTCAGTTCATCATCACTATAACCTTCTTCTAATTCTCTCAAGTACTTCCGCTTCCTTAGGGTGAGAGATAACGCATCATTTGGAGCAAGCCAGGAAAATTCCTCTTCTTCTTGTCCGGAATAAATATCCAGCTTGTGTTTCTTCAACACATACTTATCCGGATCAGAGAGGAACTTAATAAGCTCGGAGGCAGATAAGCTCCCTTTATGAACGATAGATAGACCCAGACTGGTATCGGGAATAGGCGTTCCTCCGATAGCCGGAAGAGGTAAAGAATAATTGGCACTCCTTGCTTTCAAAATGGATTGGAGCATTGAGGAGTTTGGACTGAGCCAAGGACGTGAAGAAGTCTTCTTAAAATTTTTTTCAGAGAAGGAATTCAGAGGAAGTTTGACTTCAACAGACTCCCATAGTTCTTTAGCTTTATCCTTTCCGTTCTCTCCGGTGAGAGCGTTCGATAAGAAGTAGTTCTTGAAATTTTGAACAACGCTCGAAGGATTCGTCTCCGTCACTGGATCTGTTCCAACTGTATAAGAAATAATTAAATTCTTTCTCGCGGCCAAAAGAATATCCAAAAATCTTGCTTTATTGTCCTCTCGGCTGTCTCTGTCGGCCCTTCTCTTGAGCTGGTCTACTCCCATGAGATCGAACTCTTGGTGAGAAGAACTGCCGGGGAAGCCGCTGTTTTCATCAAAACCGCAAAGCGCAATAGCTTTAAAAGGCAACCCTCTTAATTCCTGTACGGACGAAAAGGTAATGGAACCAGTGGGTTGAGAAAGACTTGGTGTGTTTCTCAGATGAGTTTCGATAACGTTCCAGATGACGGAAAAAGGAACTTTTGTCCCTTCCTCGAGGCCTTCCTGCATAGCGCCTGATAATCTTTGTAGACTGCTTCGGAAGCTGAGAATTTCCTGCGGGGTTTCATTTGTGACGAAATACTGATTCAGCCAACTGGAAATGATTTCATGCCATTCCTGAGGTGTCTTTAACCCGCCGTCTTTGAATAATTCTTTTCTGGTCTCTTCTAAAGATTCGGACAAAGCTACAATCGTTTTGAAGAGCTTGCCGCGACCGTCTGTGACTAAGTCAAAACCGCCTTTCTCATCTCCAAATACAGGAAGAACATCTCCGAAAGAATTCTTCTCAATAGGGTTAATGAAATAGCCCATGGTCAGACGTTCGACAGCCTGATCTAATGTTCCGTCGGAAGCATCCAGATTTAAATCTTTTAAATGTTCCTGAGATAAGCCGAAGCGGAATCCGGCTGCCTTGAGCCACGTAGATAAAACCGAAATGTCTGAGAGAGAAAGATCCCATCTTTCTAAGTTAATCGGCAGTTCGAGCCATTCTTCTAAATCTGCAGCATTGAATCGGGAGTTCAATAATTTTCCAAACCCTAAGATAGCGGCCAGAGAGAGGTAGGTATCAGCAATGGAATTGCCAATAATCTTATAAGGCAGTCGAAGGTTGTTGGGCAATGCTCCCATTACAGCTTCAATAGCAGGGGTTGCCTTTTCAATATCCGGAACAATAACGGCAATGTCGGAGAGGTTGAGTTTTTTCTCGCCGTCTTTATTTTCGGAGGATAAACGGTAATGAATCCAATCGATTACTCCTTCAATTTCTCGTGGAAAAGAAGGCGCTTTAAATACCTTTAAAGACTCATCCGAGGGATCTGCTTCCGCCGGCAGTTTTGAGGAGTCCATAAATAGAATGGAGTTCTGGAATTTGTGCAGGTAACTGTCCTGCGGCTGCTGGAAATAGTAAGCCTGGACATCTTCGGAAGTGAAGAGTTTTAATTCGGGCGATAGCGGATCAAATTTTTTACTTAAGTCTTCGATTCTTGCCCGGTTACGTTTAATCGCCGGTTTAGTGGGCTTAGGAACCTCTTGCTCCTCGATAGCATCCGTCTCGATGATTTCTCCGTTATCCACATTCAGGAAGCGATATAAACGATCGATCATTGCACGGGTAGAGGGACTGTTGGCAGTGAGGAATTTCTGAGCTTTTTCATCCCAATCCTCCTTGCTGCTCCAGTCGAACAGTTCTATCGGCATGGACTCAAACCAATACTCCGCACAAGGGTTCATTATGTAGAGCCAAAGCTGAGGAGCATTTTTGTCTTCCGCAAAAGCTTTCAAAAAAGGCAGGAGGATCGGAGGCAGAGAAAACGGCATGAAGAAATGAAGCGATTTTACTTTGTCTTTCGGTTCGAAATGGAAGTGCTGCAGAGTATCTTTTATTTTTAACAGGTTGTGAAGATCTTTTGTCTTTCCAGCCTTGGCGACTCTCTCCCAGAGATTTTTCTGCCAGTAATAGTCCGGTTGTTCCTTCATGGCGAGGGCTTTGTCTGCGGGCAGAGGAAAAGACTTCTCATCAATCCAATTTAATAACCAGTCCATGCGGAATGACCCGTAGGTGGCATAAAGCCGGCTCATTTGATAGCAGAATTCAATCAGATTTATATTTTGGAGTTCAGGTTCGTTGTTACGGTGAAGAAAGGTTTCAAGCCGCGCATAGGAGGTCTCGGGAACTATCGTTTTTAATTCTTCAAAGAATTTTGGATTTTTAAGGATATTCCAAATCTGCCAGTCCAACGAAGTGCCGATGGAGCCGGGACGAAAGGTTGCACCCATGAAAGGTTTCAGCCAATCAAAAATTGAGCAAAATCTGATTCCCGGAAGAATCGAAAATTTATCTGCAAGACTGCGAGCGAGCCTGTCTTCAATGGCCGATGAAGCCGGGATAATTTCAATTTTCTCGAAAATGCGCGATGGATCTCCGGCCATTGCTTCTAAGTCTTGAAAGACGTTTTCTGCCAAAGCGGCTTCTAACCCTTCGTAAACATTGCAGTAAATCGTGTGAATCATAAAGAAACCTTTTTAAAGACTTCTGTTGATGCGAACCAAATAAGAAAAAAGCAGAGTCGTCAATCCGCAAAAATGAACGGACGATCTCTACTTTCTTTTTACGCCTTAATGCGTCAAAGTATGTCTGAAGAAAAAGACTTTAAACCTTTAACGGAGGTACCTCAATGCAAGAAACAAAGGGATTCTCAGAGATGCAGTCCAGTTTATATCTCTCTCCTTTGATGAGAGTGTAGTAAAGACCGTCTTTTTCAAAGTTAAAATCAGGGTTCACTTCAAAGCCGTTTTTCTTGGCGTATTCGATAAATTCCTTGCGGCTTTCGTCTACGGTCATGCCGGGACGAACATAAAGACCGACTAAATAAATGTTGGTGAAGTAGTCGTTAGGTACATTCATGCGATCGTAAGCGGTGACAGCTTCGATGCTTTCTATCGTCATGAATTGCTGTCCGACCAAACTCGGTTCTTCAATTTTTTCTAACTGTCCGGCAAGAGCTTGGTAAGTCTGTCTCTTCGCTAAAACGATAATGGCGATACTGTTTTCTTCCTGCGGGTCATCGGAAATCATAGAGATGCGAGGGAAAACAGAGACCTTGCGTGTGCCGACGCAGAACAATCCGCAATGCTGAAGGAATTTGTCCGGAAAATCTGTTCGTGAAGAGTAAGCCGGATGCATGGTAATGGACGCCTGAGCAAAATTGTCCGGGCAGAAATCGGCCTCTAAATCAGCAACATCATTCCATACTTGTCTGGCCTGTTCAACAAGCGTTGAGCGGTTGACCGAGAATGTATAAGGCTTGTTTGCGTTCAACAAATTGTTGAGTTGGACGTCTTCGGAATTTGGATTAATGCTCATAAGTTGTCAAATAAATCAGAATAGGAACGAACGTTCTTAGTAAGGTTAAAGTGGCTGTATGCCTTTGCGGTTGCAATTCTTCCGCGAGGCGTGCGCTGCACAAAACCTTCCTTGATAAGGTATGGTTCTACCATATCTTGCAGTGTCTCGGAATCTTCTCCGACGGAAGATGCTAAGTTTTCAATGCCGACCGGACCGCCTTGGAACTTTTCAATAATGGACAGCAGGAACTGGCAATCCAGACTGTCGAGCCCGATGGGGTCGACTTCCAGCATAGTGAGAGCTGCTTTAGCAATTTCTGCGGATAACTGTCCGTTGTGGCGTACTTCCGAATAATCGCGGATGCGTCTGAGAAGACGGTTGGCAATTCGCGGAGTTCCGCGGGAACGCTTCGCAATTTCAGCAGCGGCTTCTTCATTGGCCGGCATATTGAGAAGCTTCATGGAACGAAGAACAATGGAAGTCAGATCTCGCGCAGAATAGTACTGAAGCTGAGAACGGATTCCAAAACGATCGTTCAGAGGTTTTGTCAGAGAGCCGGCTCGTGTTGTAGCACCGACCAATGTGAAATGGGGAAGGTCGATTTTGATGGAGCGGGCGGCCGGCCCCTCCCCGATCATGATATCGAGTTTGAAGTCTTCTAAGGCCGGATAAAGAATTTCTTCTACTACCGGAGAAAGTCTGTGAATTTCGTCAATAAACAGGACGTCATGCGGCTCTAAGCTGGTCAGCATCGCCGCAAGATCACCGGCCTTTTCCAGGACGGGCCCTGAGGTTTGACGCAGATTAACACCTAACTCATTAGCAATAATATTGGAGAGCGTTGTTTTGCCTAAGCCCGGAGGACCGAATAATAAAACGTGATCCAGAGCCTCTCCGCGGTTCTTTGCCGCAGTGATAAAAATTTCCAACTGTTCACGGATTGCGTCTTGCCCGACATAATCTTTTAAACGAGTGGGACGTAAGGCTTTGTCGACAACATCCTCCTTGGAGACTTTCTCAGAGGAAACGATTCTGTCTTTTTGTTCTGTCATGTTTTAACGAATCTATTTTGCGAGTTGGACAAGGGCCAGTCTGATGCCTTCTGAGGTGTCAACTCCTTCAGGCAGATTCTTCAGAGCTGCTCTTGCTTCACGTTCGTTGAAGCCGAGGGCTGTTAGGGCAGAAAGAATATCGGCCTGAGAAGAAGTTAGAGCTGTAACCGGTCCGGAAGCAACGATCTTATCCTTTAACTCAAGAACAAGGCGCTCTGCTGTTTTCTTGCCGATGCCCGGAATCTTGGTTAGTAAGGCGGTTTCTCCGTTGGCGATGGCATTTCCAAGATCAGCAACCGACATGGAGGAAAGCATGGCTAAAGCAGTGCGCGGGCCAATGCCGCTGACCTTTAACAGCTGGAGGAAAAGTGATTTTTCAGCTTTGGTCAAGAAGCCAAACAGAAGCTGAGCGTCTTCTCTGACAATGAAAGCTGTGTATAACCGGACATCTTCTCCGAGTTCAGGAAGATTGTAGAAGGTAGACATCGGAACATCGACCTGATAACCCACGCCGCAGCACTCCACAACCACTTCAGGAGGGTTCTTTTCTTTTAACTTACCATTTAACGATGCGATCAATTTATTTCAATCCTCCGACTAATTTGGTCCATTGTCCTCTGACACGAGAGGAGCTGGAGCCTTTTCTTGCAACTGCAGTGCCGCTGACACCAAGTTTCTTCTGTGCAGGAAGCATCCCAAGAATAATTTTTGTATTTGCGTAGCAGATGGCTGCCGCAATAGCGTCTGCCTCATCTTCTGAAAATTTCTTATCTTCACAACGCAGGAGACGAGCGACCATTTCTTGGATTTGTTGTTTTTCAGCGGCGCCGTAACCCGTAACCGATTTCTTGATTTCACGAGTACTGAATTCACGGCACTCTAAACCTTGAACAGCTGCCGCACAGATAGCCGCTCCGCGAGCGTGTGACAGCAGCATACTCGACTGAGCATTTGTATTCAAAAAAGTTTTTTCGATAGCAGAAACAGCAGGCTGATTTCTTTCAATTATCTCGGCTAATCCTTTATAGATGTAGGCCAGACGCTCATAAAGTTCGCCCTTCGGGACGTTAAGCACGCCGGAGTCAACTAAGGTCATCTTTCCCGGCAGATAGGCAATCACACCGTAACCGGTGTGATTCAAGCCAGGGTCAATCCCCAGAATTTTAAGAACCTGCGTTTCCAAGCTTAGAAGCCTCCCATGCCTGGGAAACGGCCGCCGAAGCTCTTAAAGGCGCGCATCATCTTAGCCATGCCGCCTTTCTTCATCATTTTCATCATATCGCGGCTTTGTTCAAACTGTTTCAACAGCTTGTTGACTTCCTGCACGCTGACACCGGCTCCTGCGGCGATTCTTCTCTTTCTGCTGGCCTTGATGATTTCCGGCTTGCGTCTTTCTTTCGGCGTCATTGAGTTGATGATGCCTTCGGTACGAGCAACCATCTTATTCGCTTGCGCGTCATCAATAGAGCCGGCAGCTTGGGCGAATTGTGCCGGAAGCTTTTCAATAAGAGAACTGAAGCTTCCGAGATTTTTAACCTGTGCGATTTGTTCTTTGAAATCTTCCAAGTCGAAGTCATCGCCTTTTTTGATTTTCTCAGCAAATTTCTGTGCCTTTTGGACATCGACTGCATTCTTAACGTCTTCAACCAACGAGACAATGTCGCCCATGCCGAGGATTCTGCCGGCCATCGCTTCCGGTTCGAATCTTTGGAAGCCGGTGAGTTTTTCACCGACACCGATAAACTTAATCGGTTTGCCTGTGACAAATCGGACGGAAAGGGCAGCACCGCCTCTGGAATCACCGTCCACCTTGGTTAAGATGATGCCGGTTAGCGGTAGCTTTTCACCGAAGGCTTTGGCGGTATTGATGGCATCCTGACCGACCATAGCATCAACTACGAACAAGGTTTCGATCGGATGAAGATTTTTCTCCAGATCAGAGACTTCGTTCATCATCTGTTCATCGATAGCTAAGCGGCCGGCGGTATCGACGATCAGAACATCGTAGAAGTGGCGTTTGGCGTAGTCCAAAGCTCTTTCGGCAATATCTAACGGCTTTTCGTTCGGCTGGCTCGGGAAGAAATCAATCTCTGCCTGAGCAGAAACCGTCTTCAACTGTTCGATAGCGGCAGGGCGATAGACGTCGGTGGAGACCGCTAATACTTTCTTTTTCTTTTCTTTGACGAGCCAACGGCCAAGTTTACCTGCCGTTGTTGTCTTACCGGCACCCTGCAAACCAGCCAATAAAAGTACGGCCGGAGGCTGAGTAGCAAGATTAAGTTCTCTTTGCTGCGGAGTATCGCTGCCTCCGATCACTTCAGTAAGTTCTTTATGAACGATGCCGACTAAAGCCTGCCCCGGAGTTAAAGAACCTACGACTTCTTCGCCCAGCGCTTTTTCCTTAATACGCTTAATGAGATCTCGAACGACCGGGATGGCGACATCTGCTTCAAGCAGGGCAATTCGAACTTCCCGGAGCATTTCCTGGGTGTTGGACTCCGTAATGCGGGCCTGGCCTGTGATGGTCTTAACAACTTTGCTAAGTCTTTGTGTCAGTGAATCGAGCATGAATTTAATTCTAATTAAATGGTTACGCCTTACAATACAGTCATCAAATAATAAGAGACATATAGATGACAATTTATGCCATATTTTACGTGCTTGCAGCTGTTTTGTATTTAGCGGCAGCCTTTGGTATTTACAAAAGTTTTCAAGCAGAAACTCCTGAAAATACCTTTTGGATTCGGCCGGTTATTGTAGGCGGATTGATGATTCAGGCTTATCTTATTTACGAAGCCTTATTTACTCACGGTACTCCTCATTTCGGTCTGGCTTTAGCACTTTCTATCACTCTCTTTACATGCACGCTGATCCTGCTGATTGAGACCTTGTTCTCAAAGATTTCAGCGATGTTGATTTTCATTCTTCCGCTTGCCGCCGTTTCAATGGTGCTTCCTATTATTCTTCCGGGAACGCCGTTAGGTCCGGAAACTGCCAGTTTCTCTTTCCGTATGCATCTGCTGTTGGCTATTTTGGCTTACAGCTTGATGACAATGGCATTGGTTCAAGCACTTTTGCTGGTTTCAGCACATAACTTACTCCATCAAAAAAAGCTCAGTGATGAACCGGAAGAGGGGAAAGTCAGTCTTTTTGAAAGAATGCCGAGCGTCATTGAGATGGAAAAAATCCTTTTCCGTTTGATTTGGGCCGGCTTTATTGCCTTAACCATCGCCATCCTTTTCGGACTGGTTTTCTCAGAGGAGCTTTTCGGACAAGCTTTCCGCCTTGATCACAAGACGATTGTGACCATCATGGCGTGGATGATTTTCGGTATTCTCCTGTTGGGGCACCACTTCTTGGGCTGGAGAGGCCGTTTTGCGGCTAGATGGACCGTAATTGGGTTTACGCTTCTCATGCTCTCCTACTTCGGTGTTAGATTTGTGCAGGAAGTGATTCAGTAAGAAGGCGTTATGGGAAGAATTCTATTTTTCGTAGTTATCGCAGCTGCTCTTTATTTCGGCTGGAGGATGTGGAGAGTCAAGCAAATTCAAGAGAACTCTCAGAAAGACAGAGCTCCTCATCCCATTACGAAGACTCCGGGTCACAAAATGGTTCAATGCGACCATTGCGGGTTGTATTTGGATGAAGCCGAGGCTATTCATAAGGATGGTCATTATTACTGCTGCAAGCAGCATATGATTGCCGGACCGAAGAATAATGAAAATTAGTCCTTCAGGCTGGTGCGATTCTGCACAAGTTCTTCCTTCGCCGTTTTTCAATGAAAGACCCGACGAGCAGTCTATCGACTTAGTTGTTATTCACAACATCAGTTTGCCCGCCGGAAGGTTCGGTACGGGCGATGTAGACGCTCTTTTTATGGGATGTCTGGACTGTCATAAAGATCCTTCGTACGAAGACTTAAAAGATCTGAAAGTGTCTTCTCACTTCTTTATTTCAAGAACCGGAGAACTCAAGCAATACGTCTCTTGTAAGGAGCGGGCTTGGCATGCAGGTGTTTCTTGTTTTCAAGGCAGAGAGAACTGTAATGACTTTTCAATCGGCATCGAGTTGGAAGGGACGGACGATACCAAGTTTGAAAGTATTCAATATGAAAGGCTGGCAGCCTTGCTGGATGCAATTGCAGATGTATATCCTATTAAAGCTGTTGCCGGTCACAGTGATATAGCTCCGAATCGAAAGACCGATCCGGGTCCTTGTTTTAGTTGGCTGCGTCTGATACGGCTTTGTGAAAATGGCAGAATAATCTCCTTTCCGTATGTGAGGTAAGGGAGTTCCTTTGAGAGTATTCGTCGATGCTCAAAGATCCAAAACTGTAATAACATTGTGGGAAGGAGAGGAGGTTAGAGATGTTTGGTTTATTTTTATTTACGCTTAAATTAGTTTGCTCCGCATTCGGATGTTTGCTTCTTTTACGCGCATACATGCGTTTTATGTGTACACCGTCTAACGATCCGTTGTATGCATTCTGCTACTCTTTGACCGAGTGGGCAGTTAGATCCGCCTCAACCTTCATCAAACGAAGAGGAAACATTGACTGGCCGTCAATTTTTGTCTGCTACCTCGTTGCCGTCCTCTACCAATTCTTCCATTGGCTTGTAGGAAGCGGCTCCTTCGGTATTTTCCCCTTTATCTTGGGCTCGGCAGTACTCGTTGTTTATTGGGCAATTGAACTGGCCATGTGGATTGCTTTGGCTTTCTGCATTTTCTCTTGGGTGAATCCTTCCGGTCAGATTTACAGAGTTACAAGTTTCTTGTCTTATCCGTTCTTGGCTCCCTTCAAGAAATTTATTCCGAACTGGCGCAACCTCGACTTATCGGCTTTAGCATTTTTTATTTTGGCAAATATTGCTTTAGCTGTATTAGCTCCATTAACTTAACCTTTTTCATTCGCCAGGACCAAAAAATCTTCCTCTCCTAAAAGGAAGATTTTTTGTTGAGAAAATGGAACCGCAGAAATATTTCACCTGCTCTCTAAGCTAAACCTCGTGGCAATGAGGAAAGCAAAGCAACGTCTCTGATGCTGAGATGCGCCGTCGGCGAAGTCTCGGGTATTTTTGAAGAAAAATCTAACAAAGAAAATTCTCACAAAAACAAAAAGCTCAAACCGAAATTTGAGCTTTTAATTTGGCTCCCCGAGTTGGACTTGAACCAACGACCTGCGGATTAACAGTCCGTCGCTCTACCGACTGAGCTATCGGGGAATCAATGAGAACGTAACTATATACGAGTTTTTTTCTCAGTGCAAATCAAAAATAAGAAAAAATTTGTTTTTCTACAAGGATGTCCTTTTTTTACAACACTTCTTTAATAGCCTTTGCAGTGTAGTCAACATTGGCCTTATTTAAAGAAGCCACACAGATACGTCCGGACTTGACGGCATAAACGCCGAATTCATCTTTAAGTCTTTGAACTTGTTCAGGTGTCAAACGAGAGAAGGAGAACATACCGTTCTGATCTTCAATAAAGGAGAAGTCAACCTTTGCGCCTTCTTTCTTGAGTGCTTCAGCCAGGAGGTGACGCATTTCTTTAATGCGTTCGCGCATCCCTTTCAAATCATCATGCCACTGCTGAAGAAGTACCGGGTCGTTAAGGACGGCAGAAACAATCTTGGCGCCGTGAGCAGGCGGATTAGAGTAGTTCGCACGAATGACGGACTTCAGTTTGGAGTTAACTCTCTTAGCTTCTTCTTCGGATTTGCAAACGACTGTGAGAGCGCCGATTCTTTCCCCGTAGAGAGAGAAGGATTTAGAGAAGGAGTTGGAGACGAAGAAAGGAATGCCTGAATCAGCGAACTGTCTGATGGAGCCGGCGTCTTCGTTAAGTCCTGCACCAAAGCCCTGGTAGGCGATGTCTAAGAACGGAATGAGGCCTTTGTCGCGGCAAACGTCAACGACTTGTGCCCATTGTTCTTGGGTTAAATCAACACCGGTCGGGTTGTGACAGCAAGCATGAAGAATAACAACAGTATCTTTCTTTAAGCCTTTGAGGCATTCAAGCATGGCAGGGAAGTCGATTTCACCTGTCTTTTTATCATAATAAGGATAAGAACCTACTTTGAAACCGGCGGATTCAAAGATGGCAACGTGGTTTTGCCAAGTCGGAGCACTGACGACAGCTTCGGGATTCTTAAGGACTGTAGCCAAGAAATCTGCACCGACTTTAAGAGCACCTGTGCCGCCTAAAGACTGAACGGTGGCAGCACGTTTAGTTTTAACAACTTCAGAGTCCGGGCCGAAGATTAATTTCTGAACGCCTGAAGTAAAGGCAGGGATACCGGAAATCGGTAAATAAGTATGAGGTGCACCTGCTTCAGCAAGTTTCTTTTCAGTCTGCTCAACTACCTTAAGTAAAGGAACCTTTCCTTCCTCTGTGCAGTAGACGCCAATACTTAAATTAACCTTTTCCTTACGAGGGTCAGTTTTGAACGCTTCGTTTAATCCCAGAATAGGATCGTCCGGAGCCATTTCAACGACATCAAAAACAGAGGTACTCATCGTTTTTCCTTAAAAAGTTACTAATTGTGAAGATTTGAAACTTAACTTTATAAGACTAATCCAAAATTTGTAAGGAAATCCGATTCAGGAGAGCTTTTTTGTAGCTCAAAGGAGCGTTGACATGTAGAGATTTTCTTGATTGAAAAGAAAGGTCAAATTCCTCAGCGGTAGAGAGAGAAAATACGTGTGACCACAAAAGCAACAGGGGTTATTGTAACCAAACCCAAATTGAGAAAATTTATTGACAAATATCTCAGAGATATATAAACTTCTCTACGTCTGTTAAGACAATCTTAATTTTATTAGGAGTGCTGCCATGTGCATCTTCAACATCGGCAAGTGCCTATTCAACATAGGCATGCGCCGCACTCGTCATCTGACGCAGTTTTCAATGCGCGATTGCTTTTCATTCGATAAATTCAGCGGTACGGGCCGCTAGTCCTCTGCTCCAGCGGCTTTTAGCCCTCCTGGATCCTAACCATTTCCGGTTAAGTTCAAGTTTGTGATTCTCTATGTCTCTCAGTGGGAAGAGATTGGTCGACTATTGCCGTTCATAAACTTGGGCACAAAATTCGCTTAAAAATTTTTTGATGGAGTTATTACTTTAAGTAATAAAACCAGAGGACACTATTATGCATAAAATGAAAATTGCTGCTTCCCAGAAAATTAAAGACATGCTTCAAGTTGAACGCGAAGTTGTAGATCTTGTTACAGCTGATTTAACTGAAGTTTCTGCAGTAGTTATTAGCCTTGACGACTACCGTAACGGTAAATTGAAGAGAGTTGATGCAACTGCATTCGGTCTTCCAATTTTCTTAATGATGGATTCCGATCAGGAAACACCTAAAGAATTGATCGGCCGTATCGTTGGTGTTATCAATGACGACCCAACAAACCGCCGTCTCTATGGCCGTCAAATCGACGAAGCCGCTAGAGGATACGAAAGCAAAGTTCTTCCTCCATTCTTTGGGGCTCTTACACACTATGTAAGACAGGGTAAAGCACAATTTGACTGCCCGGGACACCAAGGTGGTTCTTATTTCCGCCGTCATCCGGCAGGCCGCGCTTTTTATGACTTCTTCGGTGAAGAAATCTTCCGTTCCGACCTCTGCAACGCAGACGTTTCCATGGGCGACCTTTTGATTCACGAAGGAGCTCCATGCGAATCTCAAAAAGCAGCTGCCAAGATTTACAACGCTGATAAGACTTATTTTGTTTTGAACGGTACATCCGCTTCTAACAAGGTTGTGCTGAATGCTTGTTTAACACCGGGAGACTTGGTTCTTTACGATAGAAACAACCACAAGTCCATTAACCACGGTGCTCTTCTTCAGGCTGGTGCAACACCGATTTATTTGGAAACTGCACGCAACCCCTATGGATTCATTGGTGGTATTGATGAAAAGTGCTTCGACGAAGCTTATTTAAGAAAGCTGGTTGCCGAAAAAGTTCCTGAAAAAGCAAATGCCAAGAGACCGTTCAGACTTGCCGTTATTCAGCTCGGTACCTATGACGGTACTATTTACAATGCCCGTCAAGTCGTTGACAAGATCGGTCATCTTTGCGATTACATTCTGTTTGACTCCGCATGGGTTGGTTACGAACAGTTTATTCCAATGATGAGAGACTGCTCTCCATTGCTTTTGGATTTGGGACCGGAAGATCCAGGTATCTTCGTTACACAGTCAGTTCACAAGCAGCAAGCCGGTTTCTCACAGACTTCTCAGATTCACAAAAAAGACTCCCATATTAAGGGTCAAGACAGATACATTCCTCATAAAGTCGTTAACAACGCCTTTATGATGCACGCTTCCACAAGCCCGTTCTATCCTCTCTTTGCTGCCCTTGACGTCAATGCCAAGATGCAGGAAGGTGAAGCAGGAAGAAGATTGTGGGCCGATTGCGTCCGAACAACTATTGAAGCTCGCAAACTTCTACTGGCAACTTGCCACTACATCAAGCCGTTTATTCCTACAAAGGTTAACGGAACTCCATGGCAGGATTATCCGACAGAACAGATTGCTACAGATCTGAACTTCTTCAAGTTTGGTCCGGGTGAAAAATGGCATGCCTTCGAAGGATACGGTCAGGATCAATATATAGTCGATCCATGCAAGTTCTTGCTCACAACTCCGGGTATCAATCCTGAAACAGGTGAGTACGAAGAGTTCGGCGTTCCGGCAACTATTTTGGCCAACTACTTGCGCGAAAACGGCATCATTCCTGAAAAGAACGATTTGAACTCCATTTTGTTCTTGATGACTCCTGCCGAAGACAAAGAAAAGATGGACCATCTGGTTACACAGATTGCCCGCTTCGAAAGATTGCTTGACGAAAATGCAGCTCTTGAAGATGTTCTTCCAAGCGTTTACAAGGCCAACGAAGAACGTTACAAGGGTTATACAATCAGACAGCTCTGCCAAGAAATGCACGATTTCTACAAAGAGAGAAACATTAAGGAAATTCAAAAGCAAATGTTCCGCTTTGATTATTTCCCGAAATCTGTTGTTAATCCGCAAGAAGCTCACTTTGCCTTCCTTCGCGGCCAAACTGATCTCATTCCAATGGATCAGGCAGAAGGCAGAGTCGCTGCTGAAGGAGCTCTTCCTTATCCACCGGGAGTTCTTTGCTGCTTCCCGGGCGAAGTTTGGGGAGGTCCGGTTCTGCAGTATTTCTTAGCATGGGAAGAAGCTATTAACCGTATGCCTGGATTCGCTCCGGAGCTGCAGGGTGTATACCTCAAGAACGAAGACGGCAAGAAGAGAGTTTATTGCTACGTCCTCAAAGAAGAGGTTGCAAAACGCTTGTCTCAGCCTAAAGCGTAATTTCTTCCAACGCCCGGAGCCGGGAGGTTCCGGGGATCAACTTACTTATTCGGATAAAAAAATATCATGTCTGAAAATCGTGCAAAGATGTCCGTCACGCAGTTGACACTGCTTACTGCTATTAACATGATGGGCTCCGGTATTGTTATGCTTCCTACAAAGTTGGCAGAAGTGGGAACTATCTCAATCCTCTCTTGGTTAATTACCGCTTTAGGTTCTTTGTGCTTGGCTTATGCATTTGCTAAGTGCGGTATGTTCAGTAAACGTCCAGGTATGGGCGGCTATACTGAATACGCATTCGGCAAGGCCGGTAACTTCATGGCAAACTACACTTACGGTGTATCTTTGCTGTTCGCTAATATCGCTATTGCTATTACATGCGTCGGTTATGGAGCCGAATTCCTGGAAATGGAACTAAGCCCGGTAGCCGTGTGTATTTCGACAATCGTTGTGCTTTGGCTTTGCACAGTAGCAAACTTCGCCGGTGCCTCTATTACCGGTAAATTCAGTTCGGTTGCAGTTTGGTGCGCCATTCTCCCGGTTCTTTGCTTGTCCGTTATCGGCTGGTTCTGGTTCAGCCCGACAATGTACATCGAAGCCTGGAACCCTCATAACGAACCGTTCTTCAGCGCTGTCGGTGCTTCGATTTCCATGACTTTGTGGGCCTTCCTTGGATTGGAAAGTGCTTGTGCAAACTCTGACGCCGTTGACAATCCTGAAAAGAATGTTCCAATCGCAGTATTGGCTGCTACGATTGGCGTGGCAATCATCTACATTGTTTCCACCAATATCATCGCCGGTATCGTTCCTAACGCAGAACTCGTGAAATCCAACGCTCCGTTCGGTTTGACATTTACCATGATGTTCAATTCCACAATCGGTAAGATCGTCATGTTCATGTTGGTTCTGTCTTGTGCAGGTTCCACTCTTGGCTGGCAGTTCACAATTGCTAAAGTATTCCAGCAGTCTGCAGTTGACGGTTTCTTCCCGAAAGCCTTTGCTAAAGTCAACAAATGGCAAGCTCCGGTTCTCGGTATGCTGATTATTGTTGCAGTCCAAACAGGCTTCTGCTTCATGACAATCAGTCCTGAATTGTTCAAGCAGTTCAATAGACTCGTCGACCTAGCTGTAGTGACAAACATCATGCCTTACATTCTGTCTATGGCAGCCCTGCCGGTCATCATGAAGGCAGCTCATGTTGAAGTCACAAAAGCTAAAGTTTATGTCTTCATCGGTTTCGTCGGTGCGCTTTACAGCTTCTACGCTTTGTTCTCCACCGGCATCAACGAAGTTTTCTGGGGTTCTTTAGCCACATTCCTCGGTTGGACTCTCTGGGGCTTTATCGCACCGAAGTTCAGTAAAAATGAAGCTTAATAAATCCTAACTTAGCAATTCTCCAGGGTACGCAAAGGCCGCCGTAAGGCGGTCTTTGTGTCACTGTCTGTTTCGAAGTTGTTTTCGGTATAAAAATAAGAATGGTTGAGAAGGACAATTCTTCTCAGTCGCGCGATATGACGACAATGTTGAGCAAATAAGCCCAGAGTTTTTAAGTACAAAAAAATTGGACCAAGAGAAATTGAAATCCCAGGTCCAACTTTTTCAAAACTTCTATGACAAATTAATTTTTAGCGATAAGGCTCGGTTCTGTGAAGATTTTTCCTGTGTAGTCGATCTTGACCAGAATGTGTTTGTTTTCTATCTGGATTCCTTCAACTTTCACTTCTTTTTTGACGAAAGCTGTTTTAACCGGTACAAACTTTCCTTTAGAAAGAGAGTCTGCATCCCAGCGATGAACGAATTTAGCGTTTGCAGTACCAAAAACGAAAAGACCAGCGGCTAAGATCAAGAAAATTTTCTTCATTTTTCCCCTCCTTTGTTCTGAGATCATCCTAGCATGTCAATCGAAAGAGAGGTATTAGGGTTTGGTCCCCAGTGAATTTTGCCGACGAGGAAATATTGCACAATTTTTTGTTTACTAAATTCTTTTGGAACTAGGCGGGACGGGTGCCGCAGAAAATCGGTGAAGAGGAAAGAGACAAAATTAATGACTTCAATATGTTGTGGGAAGAATGATACAGTCGAGTTCTTCTCTTTGATATTTTTCACTTTAGCCATTACAGAAGCTCTGGAAATTGTCTTTCTCATCTCAAATTGAAAATCTATACTCTTTGGAATTGACTGCGAGTGATAGGATTATCCGAGTAGTTAGGAGAAGTTAGTTGGCAAATATTATTCGTTATCCAAATTCCCCGTTTGAACTCCACCAACCTTTTGAGCCGGCAGGCGATCAACCGCAGGCAATTAAGGAATTAGTGGAAGGTGTAGAAGACGGACTTGCGGCACAGACCCTATTAGGCGTGACCGGCAGCGGTAAAACTTTTACCATGGCTAATGTAATTGCCAAAACAGGGCTGCCGACCCTTATCATGGCCCCGAATAAAACCTTGGCTGCACAGCTCTATTCGGAAATGAGAGATTTCTTTCCGAATAATGCCGTTGAATATTTCGTCAGCTACTACGATTACTATCAGCCGGAAGCCTACGTTCCCCAGCGCGACCTCTTTATTGAAAAAGATTCTTCAATTAACGAGCACATCGAACAGATGCGTTTGGCCGCTTCTAAGAGTGTGCTGGAAAGACGTGACGTCATTATTGTGGCGACCGTCAGTGCAATTTACGGTATCGGAAAACCGGAGTCCTACACGGAAATGCGGCTTATCTTAAAACGCGGACAAAGAATTGATCAGCGTGACTTGATTGCCCATTTGGTCAGAATCCAATACCAGAGAAACGATATGGATTTCACTCGAGGGACGTTCCGCGTCCGTGGCGACACTATCGATGTATTCCCGGCCGAGCATTCAGAATTAGCATTGAGAATTCAGCTTTTTGATGACGAAATTGAGGAAATGTATTTCTTCGATCCGCTGACAGGGAAGGTAAGACATAAAGTGGATCGTTTCTCGATTTATCCGACTTCTAATTACGTAACACCGCGTCATGACATTCTTCGGGCTATTGACACGATTAAGGAAGAACTTAAAGAAAGAGAAGCTACATTTCTGAGCGAAGGAAAACTGCTGGAGGCTCAGAGAATTAAAGAAAGAACACAGTTCGACCTCGAGATGCTAAATGAACTCGGCTTCTGTAAAGGTATTGAGAACTACAGCCGTCATTTATCTGGAGCGTTACCCGGGGAACCTCCTCCGACGTTGATTGATTATCTTCCCAAAGATGCACTGATGTTTTTTGATGAATCTCATGTCTTGTTGGGTCAGATAGGAGGAATGTACCGAGGAGACGCATCAAGAAAAGATACTCTCGTTCAATACGGTTTCAGACTGCCGAGCGCCAGAGACAACCGCCCGCTTAAATTTGATGAATTTGAACGGAAGATGAGAAGGGCGATTTTTGTTTCCGCTACCCCTTCCAAATATGAGGCTGAACATTCGTCCCAGGTTGTTGAGCAAGTGGTTCGCCCGACAGGTTTGATCGATCCGGAAGTAGAAGTGCGCCCCGCAGGAACTCAGGTTGACGATGTTTTAGCTGAAATCAAGGAGCGGGTGCCGAAAGGGCAAAGAGTATTAATAACGACACTTACCAAGAAAATGGCAGAAGATCTGACTGAGTTCTTGGAAGATAACGGAGTTAGGGTTCGTTACTTGCACTCTGATATTGATACGGTTGAAAGAGTAGAGATCATCCGAGATTTGCGTGCCGGTGTTTTCGATGTATTAGTGGGTATTAACTTGCTTCGTGAAGGTCTGGATATTCCGGAAGTCGCTCTTGTGGCTATTTTAGATGCGGATAAAGAAGGTTTCCTGCGCAGTGAACGCTCTTTAATTCAAACCATCGGTCGTGCAGCTCGTAATGTTGAAGGTAAAGCTATTCTTTACGCAGATAAGATTACGGATTCCATGCGTTTGGCTATGGAAGAAACGGAAAGAAGACGTAAGAAACAAAGCGACTTTAATAAAGCTCATGGAATTACGCCGAAGAGTGTCAAGAAAGAAATTAAAGACATTATCGACGGTGTCTATAAAGATTTGGTCGATGATCCGGCTTCCAATCTTGTTGACGGAGTGGATTGGGAAAGAATGGATCCTAAAGAGCTTGCCAGAGAGATCAAGAAACTGGAAAAAGAAATGTTCGAGTGTGCAAAGAATTTGGAATTTGAGAAGGCTGCGGCTATTCGCGACAAACTAAGCACTGTGAAAAAACAAGTTTTTGGTGCTGACGGCCATGACTCGGATGAAAAAATCTAAAAAATTTAGTCACAAAAGAGCGCAAGATAGGAAAATACATACTTTTATTTTTCAATAATTTTGCTTACTATATATCAGCCTTATAAGCGGCATTGCCCCTTATAAGAGCAATTTCTGTGCCTGTTTTAACGTAACTGGCTGGATTTGAAGAAAAAAATTAAAAATTGGCGTAATTAATTATGGTTAAAGTTTTATTTGTCTGTATGGGAAATATTTGCCGTTCCCCTACTGCTGAAGCGGTTTTTGAAAAAATGGTCCGTGAAGCTGGCTTGAGCGATCGTGTCATCGTTGATTCTGCCGGTACTCATGGCTATCACGTCGGAGAGGCTCCGGACGTTCGTGCTCAAATCGCAGGAAGGAAGCGCGGATATGATCTTTCCAACCTTAAAGCAAGACAAATAACTGTAGATGATTTCCGCGAATGCGACTTCATCTTGGCGATGGACTGGGAAAATCTTACTGCAATGCAGCAGATTTGCCCTCCTATGTACAAGCACAAATTGGCTCTCTTGATGCGTTATGCGAGCGAAAACGACACGGCTGTTGTTCCTGATCCGTATTATGGCGGCAACGAGGGTTTCAACACAGTGTTGGATTATTGCGAAGATGCGTGTGAAGGTCTTCTTGACGTTGTCAAGAAGAGAGCTTCTATGTACACGCCTTCCAGAAACTTCTAAAATTACGCGCTTACTAAAGGACCGAACAGGTCCTTTTTTAGTATCTGGGATTGATCAAGAGGAATCCTTTATCTAACAGCTTGCCGGCCAAAACTTTTCGGCAGCGATTGCCTTTTCTCAATAAATACTTTCTCAACGGCATCATCTTTTTGAATGAGAACATCGTTCTCCTAGAGAACGGCCTCGATTTCATTTCCTTTTGGACTCAAAATAGTTTTGTTTATTTAACAAACAGTTGGAAAGAATCTCGGCAGTCTTACTTATCTGATTAACAAAAATTCGAGCAAAGTTCTCGCGCTCAGGATGAAAAATAATATTTCCGACAGTTGCGCTCGGAAATTGATGAGAGTATATTTCCGACTAAATTAATCGGAATAGGATAATGAAGCTCACTACTAAAGGAAGATTTGCTGTCACTGCGATGCTTGATATTGCGCTTCAAGCCCCGCAGGAGCATGTCACTATAGCGGAAATAAGTGCCAGAAGGCACTTGTCTCCGTCCTATCTCGAACAGCTTTTCGGAAAACTGAGAAAGGCAGGTTTGGTTGAAGGCAACCGCGGCCCGAAAGGCGGCTACCGCTTAGCTAAATCCTCCGATCAGATTCGAGTTGACGAGATTCTGGATGCAGTGGATTCAACCTTGAAAACTTCCGAATGTACAAAGTCCCGAGCCGGCTGCGACGGCCAGGGAGAATGTATCACCTTTGATTTATGGGACAGCCTCAATGAAGAAATGCGAAAGTTTCTTCATGGCATTTCTCTTAAAGATCTTGCGGAAAAGAAGCTGCTTAAGGATCAAGGTATTCAACAAGTAAAGATTGTTAAACCTTCAAAATCTAATTGCTCTAAAAAATAAATGGAGTCCATAATGAAATTCCCTATCTATCTTGACTACTCTGCAACAACTCCAACTGACCCAAGAGTTGTAGAGAAGATGATTCCCTACCTGAATGAACATTTCGGCAATGCTGCTAGTACAAGCCATCCTTACGGTTGGGATGCAAAGGAAGCCGTTGAAAACGCCCGTGCAGAAGTTGCAAAATTAATCAACGCCGATCCGAAAGAAATCGTTTGGACCAGCGGTGCAACAGAAAGCGATAACTTGGCTATCAAAGGTGCAGCTAGATTCCACAAGGAAAAGGGTAAACATTTAATCACAGTCAAGACAGAACACAAGGCAGTTCTTGACTCCATGAGAGAGCTTAAAGAGAAGGTTTTGAGGTTACTTACTTAGGCGTAGGAAAAGACGGTTTAATCGACCTCGACGAGCTTGCTAAAGCAATGCGTCCTGACACAACATTGGTTTCCGTTATGGCTGTCAACAACGAAATCGGTGTAATCCAAGATATCGAAAAGATCGGTGAAATGTGCCGTGAAAGAGGCATTCTTTTCCACTGCGATGCTACTCAGGCTGCAGGCAAGATCCCTCTGGATATGGAAAAACTCAAAATCGATTTGATGAGCTTGTCTGCTCACAAAGTCTACGGTCCTAAAGGCATGGGAGCTCTTTACGTTCGCCGTAAACCTCGCGCCAGAATCGAAGCTATTATTCACGGCGGCGGCCATGAAAGAGGTATGAGAAGCGGTACTCTTGCTACTCATCAGATCGTCGGTATGGGCGAAGCTTATCGTCTGGCCCGTCTTGAATTAGAGCAGGAAGCCGAAAGAGAAAGAAAACTCCGCGACAAGCTCCTCAAAGGCCTTTCTGAAATTGAAGCAGTTCATGTTAACGGCAGCATGGAACACCGCGCACCGTTCAATTTGAATATGAGTTTTGAGTTCGTTGAAGGCGAAGCTTTGATGGCTCGCTGCAAAGACGTTGCCGTTTCTTCCGGCTCCGCTTGCACATCTGCCAGCTTGGAACCTTCTTACGTTTTGAAAGCTTTGGGAATCGATGATGAGTTGGCTCACAGCTCCATCCGCGTCTCAATCGGCAGATTTACAACCGAAGAAGAAATCGACTACACCATCAAGCTCTTCAAAGAAAATGTAGCAGCATTAAGAGAGCTCTCTCCGTTGTGGGAAATGCACAAAGAAGGGACAGATCTCAAGTCTGTCGAGTGGAAAGAACATTAATAAGGAATTGAAATAATGCAATATAGCGAAAAAGTAATGGACCATTTCAACCATCCGAGAAATGTCGGACGTTTGGATAAAAATGATCCCAATGTCGGAACAGGAACACGTGGGGCTCCTGCTTGCGGCGACGTGCTTAGTCTCCAGATTAAAGTCAATGACCAAGGTGTTATCGAAGACGCTAAGTTCAAAACTTACGGCTGTACTAGCGCTATCGCTTCCTCTTCTTTGGTCACCGAATTGATCAAGGGTAAGACTCTTGAAGAAGCCCAACAGCTCAAAAATACAGCTATCGCTGAAGAGTTGGAACTTCCTCCTGTCAAAATCCACTGCTCCATTCTTGCAGAGGATGCTATTAAGGCAGCCGTAGAAGATTACCGTCATAAACAAGAACAATTAGGAAAGAAATAATGGCAGTTACCTTGACTGAAAAAGCCGCTGAACACGTTCAGAAGTTCTTGACAAAGCGCGGCAAGGGCATTGGGATTCGCGTCGGCGTGAAGACCAGCGGATGCTCCGGCATGGCTTACGCTCTTGAATTTGCTGATGCAGCAGAGCCTGAAGACAATGTTTTCGAGTCTTACGGAATCAAGGTTATTGTCGATCCGAAGAGCCTTGTTTACATTGACGGTACAGACATCGATTTCGTGAAAGAGGGGCTGAACTCCGGATTTAAGTTCACCAATCCGAACGAGAAAGAAAGCTGCGGCTGCGGCAAATCCTTTCACGTTTAATTCAGTTTAGGAGAGATGAGTTGACTGCTTTTAATGCCTTTCAAATTTTTAATATGCCCGTGAGTTTCAAGATTGATGAAGCTGAACTCGGACAAAAATATTTCCAGATTCAGAAAATGGTGCATCCGGACAGGTTCGCATCCGCCTCTGAGGCTGAAAAGAGAAATGCTCAGCAGTGGTCAACTCGTTTGAACGATGCCTACTCTGTTCTGAAAGACCCTATCCAAAGAGCTAAGCTTGTTTGTGCGCTTTTGGGGTCTCCGGTGGATGAAGAATCCAGCGGCTCAATTAATGAAGAGTTTTTAATGGATCAGCTGATTCGCCGCGAAGAAATCTCAACAGCTAAAGAAGCAAATGATGAGGCTCGGCTGGAGAAGCTAAAAGAAGAAATCTCTGAGGAAAAAGAAGACTTGCTGAAAAAAGTCGAACATTCTTTGGACGAGGATAAGGATCCAAAAACTGCCGGTGAGAACATTAAAAAAATAATGTTCCTCGCAAGGCAATTAGAAGATTTGAAATAACTTTATGTCTTTATTGCAAATTTCCGAACCCGGTATGTCAACCGCTCCCCATGAGGAGCGGTTAGCCGTAGGTATAGACCTAGGAACTACCAATTCCTTAGTGGCGACTGTGCGTAATGGCTCACCGGAAGTACTTGTTGATGAAAAGGGAGAAAAGCTTCTTCCTTCCGTTGTTAGATATCTTGAAAACGGAGAGGTGGAAGTCGGTGAAGAAGCCAGACTGAAATCTTCGGAAGATCCTCTCAATACAATTTCCAGTGTTAAGCGACTAATGGGCAGAAGTGCTGACGAAGTCAGACAAGAGGGCTCTTACATCTCCTATGATTTAACAGATGGCGAAGGAATGCTTAGACTTCGCACGGTAAACGGGGAAAAATCCCCGGTTGAAGTTTCCGCAGAAATCCTTAAAAAGCTTAAATCACGGTCTGAAGAAGCGTTAGGCGGTGAACTTGTCGGTGCTGTCGTAACAGTTCCGGCTTATTTCGATGATGCTCAAAGACAAGCAACCAAAGATGCCGCCAAATTGGCTGGATTAAACGTACTGCGTTTGTTAGCCGAGCCAACCGCGGCCGCATTAGCTTACGGGCTTGATAAAGGAGCCGAAGGTCTTTATATCGTGTTCGATTTGGGAGGCGGTACTTTTGACGTCTCTATTCTGCGCTTGTCCAAGGGAGTTTTTGAAGTTCTTGCCACCGGCGGCAATAGCCAGTTAGGCGGCGACGATTTCGACCAAAGATTGTATTGCTGGATTTTGGAACAGGCCGGATTATCCTTCCTCAACAAATCCGATTCTCGTCTTCTCTTGGGAAAAGCCAAACAAGCTAAAGAACATTTGACTACTCACGAAAGGGCAGTTATTCACGCAACTTTGAGCGACGGAAAGATTGTTAATCTGACTATTTCCAGAGAGGCTTTTGCCGCTATCACCGCTCATCTTGTTAATAAATGCATTGAAACGACAAAAAACACTCTTAAAGATGCAGGCTTGAAACGCAGCGAAATCAAAGGAGTTGTTTTGGTCGGCGGTTCAACCCGTATGCCGAATGTTCGCGAAGCGGTAGAAAACTATTTTGATCAGCCGCCTTTAACCGATATCGATCCGGATGAAGTGGTTGCGGTTGGAGCTGCGATGCAGGCCAACTTGCTTGCCGGCAATCAGTCCGGTGAAGATTGGCTCCTTCTAGACGTTACTCCGCTGTCTCTCGGCATCGAAACCATGGGAGGTCTGGTAGAAAAAGTCATTCCAAGAAATACGGCAATTCCAGTTGCCATGGCGCAAGATTTCACAACTTTTAAGGACGGTCAGACAGCAATGTCTTTTCACGTCGTTCAAGGCGAAAGGGACATGGTCGAAGATTGCCGTTCTTTGGCAAAATTCTCGCTTAGAGGAATTCCTCCGATGGTCGCCGGAGCTGCAAGAATCCGCGTTACCTTCCAAGTGGATGCTGACGGTCTTCTTTCCGTTTCTGCAAGAGAAAACACCACGGGAGCAGAGGCGTCCGTTTCCGTTAAGCCATCCTATGGTTTGAGCGAAGATGAAATCACCAGAATGCTTAAAGATTCCCATGGTCATGCTGAAGAAGACATGAA
The DNA here is from genome assembly GCA_900542195.1 of uncultured Sutterella sp. Taxonomy (GTDB): domain Bacteria; phylum Pseudomonadota; class Gammaproteobacteria; order Burkholderiales; family Burkholderiaceae_F; genus Turicimonas. The sequence goes on from UQNA01000016.1 coordinate 24,703, forward strand.
ACTGAGAGAGCTGCGTGAGCAGAAAGTTGAAGCAGCCCGCTTGCTTGAATCTACAGAGTCCGCTTTAAAGACTGATGCCGACTTGCTTAATGCTGAGGAACGTTCTCAAATCGACGCTTTAATTGAGGATCTTGTTCGTGTTAAGGAGCAAGATGACACTGAGGCCATTAAGAAAGCAATCAATGCCCTTTCTAAAGGGACTGAAGATTTCGCTGCCCGCAGAATGAATCGAACCATCCTTGCAGCTTTGCAGGGTAAGTCTGTTTACGAGGTATAAGATGCCAAAAATTACAGTTCTCCCCCATGAAACTATTTGCCCTAACGGCAAGGAATTTGAAGTACCGGCCGGTACTAACTTAGCTCGTGCTTTGTTGGACAACGGCGTTCCAATTGAACACGCCTGCGAATTGTCTTGTGCATGTACAACTTGCCACTGCTATATCGACAAAGGATTCGATACCCTTGCTCCGGCTGAGGACGATGAGGAAGACTTGCTCGATCAAGCATGGGGATTGAAGTCTAATTCCAGACTGTCTTGCCAAACTACAGTTGGTGATGAAGATATTACAGTGGAGATTCCTAAGTACTCCAGAAACCACGCTAGGGAAGCTTTTTAAGTATGAAGTGGTCTGATACAAGAGATATTGCCATTGCTTTAGCGGATGAGTATCCCGATCAGGATCCATTGAAGCTTGGTTTTCCGCAGATGCATCAGATGATCTGTGAACTTGACGGGTTTGAAGATGATCCTGAGGCTAGTAATGAAAAGATCCTTGAAGCGATCTTAATGGCGTGGCTTGATGAAGTTGAGTAATTCAAGCAGTTAGGGAAGTACCTGGACTTTTCGAGATAAACAAAAGCGGCCGCAAGGCCGTTTTTGTTTGTGGAAAAAATAATAACCAATGTTGGATCTCCGAGGTGATTTGGAGCATTATTAGATGGTAGATTTTTTGCAGCAGCAGAAGATATTCAAACTCAATCAATTATTCAATAATCTCAATCAGGAGTCTAATTTTGAAGAAAATACTTCTATCTTCCATTATCTTCCTTGCTCTTCTTGGATGTAAATCTGAGATTGATTTGCCCGTGAAATATTCTCAAGTTTTTGGAAAGCCTCAGCCGAGTACTGGAACTCTTTCGATAGAAGTTCCCGATTGTAAGGAAGAGGCGACAGAAATGGAAAGTTCATCCGTTCTGGAAGCCAAACAAAAAGTCAATTATATTTTTTCTGGTGCCAAATATCTTGGATGTAAAGAGGAAGGTTTTGAAAGCTTCGTTTCTTTTGAGGTGCCTTTCATAATTGGTGGTGTCGGTATGAGAGACTGCAGGAAAAATGAAATTTGCGTGGCCTCCAGTCAGAACAATCAAAATATGAATGTCTTTGTAGGTGAGGAAATCCGCAAAAAGATAACGCTAATTGCCAAAGGCTTCACTTTTTTTGACCCTGATAATTTACGGATTACTCTCACAGTAAATAACGATAGCGGACAGAGCTTGTCTGTGGGAATTCCTAGTGCCTTTTTACGTCATGAAGGAGAAGAAATTCCTTTACATAACACTCGTGGAGGAAACTTTCCGGAAGATACTCTTAAGTTTACATTGAGCAATGTCGCTTCCGCTCAACTCATTAGAGGAAGAGGTGTAGCGACTGCTATGGAATTTCCAGATCGTGAATATGTTGCACCTCCGTATAAATAAGAAGGCATCGTTGCGAGGATACATGAAAACTACGTTAAGGTAGGAAGTCATGTATTGAAAGCATTAAAGTATTCCTAATGCCAAGATAGAAGATTCAGCTCGTCTGATAGTTAAAGAGATCGGCTGAAAGGCCGTTCTTGTTGGCAATTGATAATAGAACAGACAGAGAAGATTCAAATGTGAATGCACCGATAGCAGCTCTTTGAATCACTTCTTCCTGTGTTAAAAGTTCGAATTTCTCGACCTCTCCGTCAACGTTGTGAGGAACAAAGTTGTCGCTAACATCAGCATCGAACATAACCGTATGTTCGAACATCCATCCTTCGGTTACTGCTCTGGAAATCAAATGTCGCTCTAGAAAATGAAATTGGGGAGTGCCTTCTTCGATACCGGCTTCCTCCCAGCTTTCTCGTGCCATGGCAGTCAGAAATGTCTCGCCGATGGAAACCATGCCGGCCGCGCAATTATCCCAAAAGCCCGGGTTTATCGCCTTCTTAAATGAGCGTTGAGCTACCCATAGACGGCCGTCTTGTGTGTAAGGATTTAGATGGACGGCAAAGGTCGAAAGAGCAAATGGCCTGGCCATCGCTCTTTCAATTTCGGCTAATACCGTGGTTCTGCCGAAGTCTTTGACAGAAACCACCGGTAATAACTCGTCTCGCCACGCTGTGACGAGACCGCATTGCTTAAAAATCTGAGAAATTGCAGCAATTCTTTTAGAGGCTTGCTGCGGATTATCTGCCAAAATCCGACATCTTGAACATGGTCCGTCAAGCTCAATAAAACGGAATGTTTTCTTGAGAAAAACGGCTTCTTTGCTCTTCAAATGTCCGACAAGAATATCGTTTAAAAATAAAGGGATTCTTGTCGCCGGAACCTTCTCATCAGCTTGTTTTCCTAGCGTGGTAAGAAGGTTAACCAACAGATCTTTGGCAGAATTACTCAGCATTTTTATGACTCGGGACGCATATGTGGGAAGAGAAGAACATCACGGATGCTGGCAGAATCAGTCAAGAGCATGACGAATCTGTCTAAACCTACACCGCAGCCGCCTGTCGGAGGAAGACCGTATTCAAGGGCGCGAACATAGTCAGCGTCGTAGTACATGGCTTCATCGTCTCCTTCTGCTTTGAGTTTTGCTTGAGCTTGGAAACGAGCGGCCTGATCCTGAGGATCGTTCAATTCGCTGAAGCCGTTTGCTGTTTCACGTCCGGCCATGAAAAGTTCAAAGCGTTCTGTGATTTCCGGATTCTTGTCGGAAGCACGGGCTAACGGAGAGATTTCAACCGGATAGTCAATGATGTATGTCGGCTGAATCAATTTGGCTTCTGTTGTTGCTTCGAACATGGCCATTTGAAGGGCGCCGATACCAACGTTCTTCTTCTGTGGCTCTCCGAGTCTTTCCAGTTCTTTGTGCATGAAGTCGGCGTCTTCAAGATTTTCTGCTGTGTACTGCGGGCAGTATTTAAGAACGGCGTCTTTTGCTGTCAGGCGATCAAACGGCTTGGAAAGGTCGATGGTGTGACCCTGATACTGAATAATTTCTGTGCCGATAGTCTGGTTGGCAACGAAGCGGAGAAGTTTTTCTGTGTAATCCATGAGCCAGTGGTATTCCTTGTAGGCTGCATAGAATTCCATCATGGTGAATTCAGGATTGTGACGAACGTCCACACCTTCATTGCGGAAGGAACGATTTAATTCAAATACACGTTCAAAACCGCCGACAACCAATCTCTTCAAATAAAGTTCGGGAGCAATACGGAGGTACATGTCCATATCGAGGGCATTGTGATGAGTAATGAACGGTTTTGCAGAAGCTCCGCCAGGAATCGGATGAAGCATTGGAGTTTCAACTTCCATGAAGCGGTGTTCCATCATGAACTGACGTGTAGCGGCAATGGCTTTAGAGCGGATTCTGAATGTCTTGCGTGTGTCTTCGTTCATGATCAGGTCAACGTATCTCTGACGATAACGGATTTCTTGATCGGACAGACCATGGAACTTATCAGGAAGCGGACGGATGTTCTTAGTTAAAAGTCTGAGAACTTTGACGCGGACGGAGAGTTCGCCTTTTTGTGTGCGGAACAGTGTGCCTTTGGCACCGACGATATCACCGATATCAATAGTCTTCTTGAAGAGTTCGTAAGTTTCAGGACCGACTTCTGCAAGAGTGATGAAGAACTGAATAGTGCCGCTGACGTCTTTGACTGTAGCAAAGCTTGCTTTGCCCATAACTCGTTTCAACATGACGCGGCCGGCGACTTGAACTTCAACCGGATTGGCTTCTAATTCTTCTGCAGAAGTGTTTTCATACTTAGCACGAATATCACCGAGTTCTTCTTTTTTCTCGAAGTCATTCGGATAAGCCGGACCGGCCTGGCGAAGTTTGTCCAACTTGGCAAGTCTCTCTTCAATAATGTGGTTTTCCTGCTCTTTGATCTCTACTTGATCTTTTGCGTTTTCTTGATTTTGCATTTTTATCCTTCGAAGGAAATGTTTCTGATATCGGTAATGGTTTCTTGTCCGAAAGCAGGGCTGTCCAGATAGGCCAAAAGTTTGGCGGCAGCCTTATCAGGCGAAGTTAATTTACTCTCTTCTTTGAGGGTTTTAAATCTTTCGACTTGCGGAAAATCTTCCGAAGAGAGTGAACGAATTTGCTCTTGCATTCCAGTGTCAACGACACCGGGAGCAACGGAGGAAATCTTGAGATCGATTCCGTGGATCTTGGCGTCCTCGGAAACGGTAGAAGAAAATCTGTCTAAGGCTGCTTTGGTCGAACAGTACATGGCCCAGCCCGGAACGTCTTTTCTAGCGGCGCCGGAAGAAATATTCATGATTCTCTTCGGTGCTTTCCAATTCTTTGTTAATTCTAAAAATCTCTGAATAATAAGAACCGGTGCTTCAAAGTTGATGCGGATCGTGTGATCGATGTCCGGAGCAGAGGCCTCAGAAATCGGTCCGACTGGTCCGAGGACTCCGGCATTGTTGATGAGCCTGACAGAGGAGAATTGCTCCGGCGAGGCTTGGTTAATCAGCCAGGAAACGGTCGATACTGTGGAATTAAGATCTGTTAAGTCAACGGGAAGCTGAATTAACTCACAGCCGAGTTCTTTGGCGATGCCGACAAGCTCAGTGTCCGGATGACGCTCAATGGTGGCAACGGTATCGCCTTCCTTCATGCATTGAAGTGCCAGCTGCTTGCCTAAGCCTTTGGAGGCACCGGTGATGATGGTAAGTGTCGGCATCTTAGACTCCCTGCTTCAAGCTTGCTTCAATGAACTGCTCTAAGGCACCGTCCAGGACTGCCGTTGTGTTGCCGGTTTCGACATTGGTTCTTAAGTCTTTTACACGAGACTGATCCAGCACATAAGATCGAATCTGATGACCCCAAGAAATATCACTCTTGCCGTCTTCAACCGCTTGCTGAACGGCCTGGCGCTTTCTCAATTCAGCTTCGTAGAGCTTAGATTTCAGAACAGCCATCGCATCGGCTTTGTTTTGATGCTGGCTTCGGCCATTTTGGCAAACAGCAACAATACCTGTCGGAATATGTGTGATTCGGACGGCCGAGTCCGTCTTCTGAATATGCTGACCGCCCGCACCTGAGGCACGGAAAGTATCAATTCTGAGGTCAGACGGATTGATGTCGATTTCAAAAGATTCATCAACTTCCGGGTACACAAATACGGACGCAAAAGAGGTATGTCTTCTGGCATTTGAATCAAACGGGCTCTTTCTGACTAAGCGGTGAATACCGGTTTCAGTTCTGAGCCAGCCGTAAGCATAATTGCCGGTAATTTTGATTGTGCAGCCTTTGATGCCGGCCACGTCGCCTTCAGTCTCTTCAATGAGCTCTGCTTTGAAATCTTGACGTTCGGAGAACTTGAGATACATTCTCTCCAGCATGCTTGCCCAGTCTTGAGCTTCGGTACCACCGGCACCGGCCTGAATTTCCAGAAAGCAATTGGCTTCGTCGTGATCTTGGTTGAACATCCGTTGAAATTCGAGATGCTCAACTTTTTTCCTCATCTCGCCGACGTCATGTTCGATCGCAAGCAGAGTGTCTTCATCGTTTTCTGCCTGAGACAATTCAAAAAGTTCTAAGGAATCTTTTAAGCCGGTTTGTAGGTCTCTCAAACCGAGGACGATGTCTTCTAATCGTTTCTTTTCTTGGCTGATTTCCTGAGCTCTTTCAGGATTATTCCAAAGGTCAGGATTTTCTATTTCACGGTTGACTTCTTCTAGTTTTCTTTCTTTCTCGTCGAAGTCAAAGATACCCCCGAAGTTCTTCTACGCGGGATAAGAGATCTTCCGCAGTGGAAGAAATAAGGTTTAGGCGTTCAACATCCATTCGTTTTTCCAATTAAATCAAGAGTGGTACAACTTTCAATGAACCTGACATTTTACCAATGAAAGGCATTAAAAACGGCTTTTCCTTAACAACATCGAGCCTGGTAGACTGCACAAAATTTTCTAAATAACCAAGTAGTTACTGTCGGTGAATCGAGTCAAGAGCATCTGAAGTTGCAACAAATAGTTTGAGAAAATATTCTCATGCAGGCGTTGAGCCTAAACGCTTTCAAAGACCTACGAGGATGGTCTGAAAGAGGACAAAACTGCATTACTTAGATTTCTTGAACAAATCATATTCTGGCAACGTTCAAGTTTATGAGAGCGATGCAGAGGAGAAAGGCTTGTGATTCTTGCGTTAGTCAGGTTTTTTTAACTTTTCAAAAACGGAAACTGCTGGAAAACCTTTGTTTCTTTCCAGCAGTTTTGAGTTTTGTTTTAGATGCGGATAACTCCTACAGAAGCCTTTCTTCCTCGTCTTCCATGTCTTCAATAACGAGCTGGAGAGTCCTGCGGCCGGCCCATTGGTTAACACAGATCTTGTAAGCCAGATAAGCTTTTTCAGGCAGCGGTTTCTTTCTTCTAAACCAAATGGCGGACACGGCTACCCCGTCCATCTCTAAATCGAGTTTCAGATGTGTGTCTTTGAGGAGTTTTTGATTTTTAACAACAAACCGATTAGCAAAAATCGGTTCAGGAAAAGATGGTCCCCAAACAATACTGTCAATGGCGTTTGCAACGGACATTGTGAAGTCTGAAGGAGCAAGTTCTCCGTCGACTAAAGTGTTTTTAACAAACGTTCCGGAAGGAGCATTCTTGAGAACGGCCTTTTTGAAAGCTTTCTCAAAAACCGGCAAATCTTTCTCTTTAATTGTCAGACCCGCCGCTAAAGAGTGGCCTCCGAATTTGAGAATCAAGCCCGGATGGTTCTTGTTGATGAGATCCAGAGTGTCCCGCAGATGAATACCGTTGATCGACCTGCCTGATCCTTTAATTTCTCCTTCCCGTCCTTCTTCCGTACTCGGGGCAAAAGCAATAGTCGGCCGGTAATAGCTGTCTTTAATGCGCGAGGCTACCAGTCCGACGATGCCGGAATGCCAAGTAGGGTCGTAGAGGCAAATGGCAGGGGCCTCAGGATCATCTAAAGTACCGATGGAAGAGAGAGCATCCTGCTGCATCTCGCGTTCTTTGACTTTACGCTCTTTATTGAGTTCCTCTAGTTTCTGCGCAAAATCAAATGCTGTCGGAGCATCGGCGCTGATAAGACAATAAACGCCCAAGTCATTAGTGGAAAGACGCCCCGCGGCGTTGATTCTCGGAGCTACGGAAAATGCCAGTTCAGTGGCAGAAATATCAAAACAATTCCGTCCCGCGACTTTGAGCAGAGCTGATAGGCCTGACTGCAGCTTGTTCTGACGAATTCTTTCAATCCCTTTGGTAACAATGATGCGGTTGTTTCGATCCAGCGGTACAACGTCGGCAATCGTCGCTAAGGCAACCAAATCAATTAAAGTTAAAAGGTTTGGCTGAGGCACGCGGGAATAAACTCCCATTTCTCGAAGCGCACTTCGAGTAGCTAAAAGAAGATAGAACATAACACCGGCGCCGCATAATGCTTTGCTCGGAAAGTCATCTCCGTGCTGATTGGGATTCACAACAAAGTCTGCCTCGGGCAGAGCTTCGGCTGGAAGATGATGATCGGTAACAATAACCGTCAGGCCTTTTTCTTTGGCGTATTTAACAGCTTCAACCGATGAAATGCCGTTATCAACCGTCAAAAGAACTTCTGCTTTTTCCATCAAAGCGCGATCTACGAGAAATTTTGACAGGCCGTAACCGTCCTTTTCTCTGTCCGGAATCAGAAAGTCAGGGAACACGGCTCCTAAAAGTCTGAGGCCTAAAATGCCGACTGCTACGCCGGAGGCGCCGTCGCAGTCATAGTCTCCGACGATGATAATTTTTTTCTTTTCGAGAATGCATTGGGCTAATAGTTTTCCGGCCTCAATGCAGTTCTTCATAAGATGCGGAGGAAGCAAATCTTTGATCTCTCCGTTTAAATCTTGTGCATGACAAACTCCTCTTGCGGCAAGGGCCCGAGCTACGGGCGCGGGATAGCCGGCGCTGGCTAAGCTGTCTGCGACAACGGAGTTAAAACGTCTAACGCTGAAAAGTGACATCCTTTAATCCTTAGGACAAATCCATTGCTCGGAGAAGTCCTGCTTCTTCCCAAACATAGGAAAAAATGATTTCTTCAATGATTTTGTGATTGTGCTGACTCTAAGGCCGTCGGTGGCAGCAAAGACCGGATTGAACAATTCCAGGTTCTCGATGCCTTTAGCAGTGGCCAGATGGTTCTCAACCTGTTTACGGATTTTTTCCCAAGCATCAATCCACTTTCTCTTGTCCTTCTTAACGGCCGGATCCATAAAATCGGTACAGATGCTTAAGCGATCTCCTTCGGGACATTCTGCCGGCCAAGGTGCACCTTCGGGTGTGACAAAATTATTGGCAATTCCGCAGGCTTTACAGATTCCTTTTACAAGAACTGAGTTAGTTTGAACCACTCGGGTGAAGGAGACGTCTTTAATAGCAGTATCGAATCCGCCCCCGCTAATCCATAAACCCTGGACTTCTTGACGGTCGTTTTCTTTACGGTATTGATTAAGTTCGCTTCCTTGAAGAAGATTTTTAATTTCGTTGTTTATAGCTTCAAACTCGGATTTGTCCTCTCCGAAGACCGGCTGCGGTTTTTGATGCAGCTGAGCTTTCCAAGGACAAACTTCAATTTTCCAAGCGGTTTTTCTTGCAAAAAAGAATCTTCCGTCCAGCACTTGGACTTCTAACTTATATTTTCGGGCAACGGGTGCCAGCAGATCTCGTAGGTAGCACTCTTCATCTAAGTCGAAAGCTTCCGCCGCTTCCTCAATGCAGCCTTTGGCGTCTAGGTAGTAGGGAGAGACTTGCCAGAATTCTTTGGCTATTCTTTGTCCCCCGAAACCTTCCCAAAGAAGAGGAGCATAAGGAATGAGGTCCTCTTTTTTGGCGATATTCATCCATATCCACTGATCAGTGGCTGTACCTCGAAGAGCTTCAGTTCCGAAAACGGAAAAACATGTTGGTTCGCTGAATCCTTGGCACATATCGCGAAGGGGGCCGGGAATAGCTGCGTTGCCCAACTCGTTCCGTTCTTCTTCAGAAAGAAGTGCGTTTGGGAATAAAAATATACAAGAAGACATTCCGCCATTTTAATAGCAGCCTTCAGCAAGTTAAAATGACTTCACCTCTACAGATGGAAAATTTTTGTGAAAAATTCTTTTATAAAAAAACTCCCTTTTGAGTGGGCCGTAGGGCTTCGCTACACTTTTTCCATGCGCGGGAGCAGACGGGACGGATTCGTTTCTTTTATTTCCGGGATGTCGGTTTTATCTATTGCTGTCGGTGTGATGGCATTGATCGTTGTATTGTCGGTCATGAACGGATTCCAAAAAGAAGTACGCGACAAAATGCTTTCCGTTCTTCCGCACGCAGAAATTGTTCATACAACCGCTCCTATTTCGGATTGGCAGGCACTGGCAAAAACAGTTGAATCAAAAAATAAAGAAATTATCGGGGCTGCGCCGTATGTGAGAAGCCAAGGGCTGCTTAGCAGCGGAGCCAACATTAAAGGGGTGGCCGTTACCGGTATTGAACCGGAGGCGGAAAAATCCGTCAGTAACGTGGCGACTGTGATGAAGGTCGGCAAACTCTCTGACCTAAAACCGGGCTCTTTTAATATCGTAATCGGCATGGATCTGGCTAGAAGCTTAGGCGTGGTTCCCGGTGACAAAATTTCTATGATGGTTCCTCAAGGACAATTCACGCCTGCCGGAATGGTCCCGAGAATGAAACAGTTTACGGTTTCCGGCGTGTTTTCTTCCGGCCACTATGAATATGACAGTTCCATGAGCTTTATCAATTTAAATGATGCTGCCGCGCTTTATCGCACGGGAGGGCCAACAGGTTTGCGTCTTAAATTAAAAGATATGCAGGAAGCACCTGCTGTCGCCAGAAATCTGAATTCTCAGCTCCAAGACGGGTATTACGCTTTTGATTGGTCAAGACAAAACAGAAATTGGTTTGCCGCCGTACAGGTCGAAAAAAGAATGATGGGCATTATTTTGTTCCTCATCGTTCTGGTCGGTGCTTTCGGCTTGGTTTCTTCTTTGGTGATGACGGTTAACTCTAAACGCAGCGACATCGCTATCCTCAGAACTCAAGGCGCCTCACAGAGTTCAATTATGAAAATTTTTATGATCCAAGGCATGTTTATCGGTTTTGTAGGCGTTGCAATCGGAGTTGGACTAGGTTTACTCATTGCTTTTAACGTCGAGTCGATAGTAAATACTATTGAAGCGATGTTTAACGTCCAGTTCCTGCCTAAAGACATTTACTTGATTTCCAATATGCCGAGCGAGCCGAGAGCTGACGATATTATTCCGATTGCCGTATTTTCGTTCCTTCTCTCTTTAGCTGCAACGATTTATCCGAGCTGGCGTGCGGCAAGGATTCAACCGGCGGAGGCTTTGAGATATGAATAAGAAACTGGCAGTTGAAGCTGTTGACGTAAAGAAAACCTATACGGAAGGAACCTCTACGGTCCAGGTGCTAAAAGGAGTGACTCTATCGGTTCAAGCCGGTGAAATTGTTGCAATTGTCGGAACCTCCGGTTCCGGAAAATCTACTTTGCTGCAGTGCCTCGGCGGTTTAGATGTGTTTGATAGCGGGTCTGTCACAATCGACGGTGAAGACCTGGGACATTTAACAGAAAAAGAAAGAACGATTCTCAGAAATAGAAAACTGGGTTTCGTCTATCAATTTCATCATCTGCTGCCAGAATTCACGGCGTTGGAAAACATCTCTATGCCTTTGCGTATCCGAAGAGATAAAACGGATTATGCGGAGAATAAGGCTCTTGAACTATTAGAAGTGATGGGCTTGAGGGATCGTGCAGATCACCTGCCGAGTCAATTGTCAGGCGGAGAGAGGCAGCGTGTTGCAATTGCCAGAGCCACTGTCGGGGATCCGGTCTGCCTTTTAGCAGATGAACCGACAGGCAACTTGGATCAAGACACTGCTCTTTCTGTTTTTGACTATCTTCTCAAGTTAGCCAGGATGAAGCATACGGCAGTTGTGATTGTGACCCATGATATGGATTTAGCTCGAAGATGCGATCGCATTTTAAGACTGAAAGACGGGAGAATTTCTGATGGTTCGATTAGTTGATTCCCACAATCATTTATTTGTTGACGAATTTACGAAGTCTCGGCAAGCTCTCGCCTCAGCTGTCGAACTTGCCGTTGATGCCGGTGTCTGTCAAATGCTTATTTGTGCAGGCGACTGGCGAAGTGTTTTGCGGACCCATACTGTCGCTGCTTTAATAAATGCCGGGTATGCTGCCGGTATTCATCCGCTGTCTCTGAATCCTAAAACTTATTGTACAGAGCATAATCTCATTAGAGAGTTCATAGAGCGGCACTTGGCCACTTCTACTCTTAGCGCAATCGGTGAGATTGGTTTAGACGGTACTATCACCGACAAGATCCCTATGGATTTTCAAGAAAAGGTATTTTCTGATCAATTGAAGCTGGCTAGAGACTTTCAGCTCCCCGTGAGCCTGCATGTTCGAGGAGCCATCGATCTTGCGGCCAAGCACATTAGGCGGATCGGAATTAGCGGGGGAGCGGTGCATGCCTTTAACGGAAGCTTGGAACAAGCCAAGATTTTCATCAATTTAGGTCTGAAGCTCGGATACGGGGGAGCATGCACTTATTCCGGCTCTTGCAGAATCAGAAAACTCCTCTCGGAGCTTCCGGCAGAAGTTTTGGTTCTGGAAACCGACTGTCCGGATATGCCTTCCTCCATAAGAAGAGCGGAAAACCCTGACGATGCCCACAGTATGCCGAGAGATCTCCGTATGTATGCGGAAGTGGCGGCTGAGCTCCGAGGGGTCTCTTTGGAAGAAATTGCCGAGCAGACAACTCAAAATGCCTTTGACGCATTCCCGAAACTTGAGACGCTCGGAGCTGTCAAAAAAGTACCTTGAAAAGATTTATAGGCTTATCTTCTTAATTAATATACAAAATCAGTCTTGTGATAATCCACAACAGCCAATAAAGAGGATTTATAAAGTGGACAAAATTCTAGTGACCGTGGCGGGACCGGATAGGGCCGGCGTCGTTTATTCCGTAGCTGAAGCTCTCAGCAAACTGAATTGCAATTTTGTTGATATGAGCCAGACAACTGTCGCCGATCAGTTTTCCTCCATCATGATCGTAAATAAACCGAAGGACATTTCTAAAGAGAGAGTCCATAGCGAAATCGTCAAAATTTTTGAAAAACGCGGTTTTAATATGTGGGTGGACGTATTGGACTACCAGGCAGGGTCTGTTTTTCATACCGATGGAGAACCCTTTGTCGTGACCGTGGATGGTAAAAACGGTAAAGGTTTGCTGAAGGCTTTTACACGAATCTTCTTTGAAGGCAAAATCAATATCGACAACTTCCGTTCTATTAATCAAGACAGTTTTGACGGAGTTGAAAAGGTTTTGTTGGTATTTGAAATTACCGTCCCGTTTGATATTGATAGAAGAGCTCTTCACAAAACCTTGTCTGACATCGCCAAAGAGCAAGGCGTTTCTTTGAGCATGCAGCATCGTCAAATTTTTGAAGCTATTCACAGAGTTTCTGTCGCTTAACCAATCTAAAGAATAATTAGGAACAAAAATGCTTACTGAACGCGAAGTTATATCGACAATTGATATGCTGCGAAGCGAACACTTGGATGTTCGTACCATCACTTTGGGCTTAAATCTTTTTGACTGCATTAGCGACGATTTCGGAACTTTCTCTTTTAAAGTGCGCACAAAGATTCATAAGTTCGCTAAGAACTTAGTTTCTACCTGCAACGAAGTGGGGGACAGGTATGGGATTCCTGTCGTCAATAAGAGAATTACGATTTCTCCCATTGGTACGGTCTGTGCAGGTTTCAGCCGCGACCAAATGGTTAAAACCTGCCAGCTTCTCGATGATTGTGCCAAAGAGGCAGGCGTTGACTTTTTAGGTGGCTTTGGTGCCCTCGTAGAAAAAGGCATTACTCCGGGAGAAAGAAATCTCATCGATGCATTGCCCGAGGCTTTAGCAACAACATCCCGAGTTTGCTCTTCCATTAACGTCGGAAGCACAAGAGCCGGTATCAATATGGATGCCGTGAAGTTAATGGGCCATAGAATTTTGGATGTTGCCGAAGCAACTGCGGATCGTGACGGTTTAGGCTGTGCCAAGCTGGTTGTATTCTGCAATATTCCCCAGGACGTCCCCTTTATGGCCGGAGGTTATCTCGGTGTAGGTGAAGCAGACGCCGTTATCAGCGTAGGCGTTTCTGGCCCGGGCGTTGTAAAGAAAGCTATTGATCGTGCAGTAAAGCGTGAAGGAGAAAACCTCAACATCTCTGAAATCGCCGAAATCATTAAAACAACCGCTTATAAAGTAACTAAGGTTGGTCAGCTGATCGGTTCTGAAGTTGCCCAAAGAATGAATATTCCGTTCGGTGTCGCCGATCTTTCTTTGGCACCGACTCCGGCTATCGGCGATTCCGTCGGTGAAATTTTCCAAAGCGTCGGGTTAAGTTCTATCGGTGCTCCGGGTTCTACGGCTGTTCTGGCAATGCTCAATGACGCTGTTAAGAAGGGCGGCGTGTTTGCCTCATCCCAAGTCGGCGGTTTATCCGGTGCCTTTATTCCTGTCAGTGAAGACGCAGCTATTGCAGCGGCAGCTTCCAGCGGCAAGCTCACTCTTGAGAAGTTAGAAGCCATGACTTGCGTATGCTCCGTCGGGCTCGACATGATTGCTATTCCGGGTTCAACTCCGGCTGATATCATCTCTGCGATTATTGCTGATGAAACGGCAATCGGCATGATCAACGCTAAGACAACCGCCGTCCGTTTGATTCCCGTTCCGGGCAAAACGGTCGGCGAAAGAGCCGAGTTCGGCGGACTTCTTGGAGGAGCTGACATTATGCCGGTCCAGCAAGGAACAGCTGCGGACTTCATCAACAGAGGCGGCCGTATTCCTGCGCCGATTCATTCTTTCAAGAACTAACTGTCAGGAAAAATATGAGCGAAATTAAACGTATTCGAGTCAATAACCGGTTCAGCGAGGCTGTGGTTCACGGCGGCATCGTTTATATTTCCGGACAGGTTGACTTATCTGCAGCCCGTACGGCGCGCCAGCAGACAAAAAATGTTTTGGCCTTGATTGATGAATTGCTTGCGGAAGCAGGCACTGATAAAAGCCGTTTGCTTCGCGCTTTTGTCTATCTGGCCAATATCGGCGATCTTCAAGATATGAACAAAGAATGGGAAGCGTGGGTAACACCGGGCAGTACGCCTGCTAGGACAGTGGCACAATGCGAACTTTCCAGCCCGGCCTTCTTAGTTCAAGTTTCAGCAGAAGCTGCGCTCTAAGACTAGTCCGCTGATAAGAAAAAGCTCCATAGGTGAAGATCTGTGGAGTTTTTTTCTTATTTTGATTTGTACGTTTGTTCCGGAGCAGTTAAAAGATTTCGACAACTAATTAACCATAATTTAGAATTGACCGAATTATGAGGAAGGCAGATTCTGTATCAGGTCTGTTTTTGATAAAAAGATTTTATGTAGGAAATAAAATGGAAGAGTCGAATCCTCCGTTATCTCTGGCCGAGGTCAGAAGAATTATTGAACCGCTTTACGAAGGACAGGTACTTTTTACGGGCGAGCCGGTGATGTCCCACGCAGAAGGTGTGGTCGATATTCTTCGAGGGATTAGAGACGATGACGATTTATTGGCTGCCGGTTATCTTTTCTTTGTTTGGGATCAACTAAAGAATCCTAAAGAATGGCTGACCAAACATTTCGGACGTCACGTTTGCGAACTGGTTACTAATCTGAAAGTTGTTTTGGATGTGAGCGAGAAAGCTCGTTCGCGTGAGGGTGAAGCAAAAATCAGCGAACAGCCGGAAGCCGTCAGAAGACTTCTTCTCGCTCTTTGTCAAGATTTGCGAGTAGTTCTTCTCAGACTTGCCTCAAGACTTCAAACACTTCGCTATTTCGCAGCTTCTAAAGCTCCGGGCGCCGAAGAATATGGTGCAGAAACCTTAGCTTTGTATTCGCCGCTTGTCAACAGACTTGGTATTTGGCAGATGAAATGGGAGTTAGAAGATCTTTCTCTCCGTTTTACTAAACCAAAAGAATTCGCTCAAATTGCAGCTGCTCTGGAAGAGACAAGAGAGGAGAGGGTTGCTTCCATTCAAGAGGCGGTTAAACGAATCCAAAAGCTTTTAGTCAAGAACGGTATTCAAGCCTCCGTCAGCGGCAGGCCTAAGCATATTTATTCCATTTGGAAGAAGATGTGCAAGAAGAACCTGAAGTTTGAACAGCTCTATGACGTAAGGGCTGTTCGAATCATTGTTGATTCCGTTGAGAAGTGCTATGAAACACTTTCTCTCATTCAAGAAAACAGCGAAGTCCTTTCTAAAGAGTTCGACGATTACATCGCCAAACCAAAACCAAACGGCTATCAATCTTTGCATACGGTAGTGGTCGGCTCCCAAGGCAAGCCCTTGGAAATCCAGATTCGGACACGAGCAATGCATGAGTTCGCCGAGCTGGGCGTGGCTGCTCACTGGCGCTATAAAGAAGGTTCTAAGCGAAAAGCCGGAGAAAATGAAGAAGACCGAGTGGCATGGCTCAGACAAATGCTGGCTTGGAAATCTGATGTTCAGCAAACTCCGACTCCGGACAAACTTAAAGATGAGCATATTTATGTGCTCACTCCACAGGGAAAGGTCTTAGATTTGATTGCCGGCAGTACGCCGATTGATTTTGCGTACCATCTTCATACCGAGCTCGGTCACCGTTGCCGCGGAGCAAAGGTTGACGGTGTTATGGTTCCTCTTAACACGAAGCTTCAAAGCGGTCAGACGGTTGAGATCATAACCGTGAAGGTTGGGGCACCTAGCAGAGACTGGCTTAACCCTGAACTTGGCTTCGTCGCTTCTCCTCGCTCTCGCACAAAGGTACGTCAATGGTTTAATGCTCAAGAAATGGAGCAAGCCGTCACAGCCGGCCGAGAAAAGATTGACAAAGATCTTGCCCGTTTAGGCAAAACAGCGGTGAAGTTGGAAGACCTGGCAAAGAAATTAGGCTTTGACAGCGTAGAGGAGCTTTGCTTAGCTGCAGGAAAGGATGAATTAGGCCAAAAAGCAATTGAAAACGTCCTGGCGCCGCGAGTTGAGGAAAAACAAGAAGAGACAGTCGCCACAACTAAGAAAACCGCTCATCACGATAAAGGAAAGGTTCTCGTTGTTGGAGTGGATTCTCTTCTGACTCAATTAGCAAGATGCTGCCATCCGGTTCCTCCCGATCCTATTGTTGGCTTTGTGACAAGAGGACGAGGAGTAACAGTACACCGCGCAGACTGCCCCAACATCAGAAATCTTGATGATGAAGGCCATGACAGGCTTATTGAAGTATCTTGGACTACTGACACCGATGTAAGCTACCCGGTCGAGATTTTGATTATTGCCATTGAGCGTGTCGGTTTGCTCAGAGACATCTCTGAAGTTTTTTCGAAAGAAAAGCAGCCGGTGGTCGCTATGAACTCTTCAAGAAACAAAGGAGACTTGCATTTCAACTTTACTATTGAGATTAAGAATTCGGAGGATTTGAAGAGAACCTTGAATGCACTTCGAGAAATTAAAAACGTAGTTAGTGCCCGCCGAAAATAGGATTCGAATTCCTGGATTATTTCTCGCCCGCTTTACGCGGGCTTTTTTACATCCGTTGCACAGCAAGCGTGCGGCTGACAGTTAGGGAAGGGCAGAAGAGAGGTAGAGTTTTGCTTATTCAATAGAAAATATTGTCTCAAAGCCTCCAAAAAATTCTTAAATCTTCGCTCCTAAAATGCCTAAAATGCAAGAATATGTAAAACTGTTAATTGTAAAACAAATAGTTATGAACGGTCTAGAAAAAATTTCTCATTTTGACTTGCCAAGTCAAAAAACTACTGGTATAGTTCAAACCTCTTCAGGCACATAGCTCAGCTGGTTAGAGCATCACCTTGACATGGTGGGGGTCGTTGGTTCGAGTCCAATTGTGCCTACCAAGATTCCATCCGCAGGCTTTCAGGAGCTTGCGGATTTTCGTTTTGCGCACAGAATGCGCATTGCCTAGCCCTGAAACCTGAAATTGGAAATATTGCTATTTCTGCTCGCGGAGTTTTTGGCCTGCAAGCCGCACTTCTTCTAGAGCCTGCTTTCCGGTCATGCATTCAATGACAAGCGCGTACACTTCTACATATTGCTTCGAAGACTGAATCTCGTCTTCATTGTCAGGAATCCTGAAACAAAATTTTTCAGCCAAGGCTCGTAATGCTTTGACTTTTTCTTCTTCGGTCTCAATTTTTTTGAGGTGCCCCCAAACGATCACGCTTCTGAAATCGTTGGCTCGCAGAGAAGGGACTACGAAGCTTTGATCAACTACACAAAAACTGGTTTTAGAGGTTCGCTTAAAACTCTCAGATTTATATCCTTTGGGCCGGCCGTGAAAAAATATCTTGTCACCATGCCGAACGAAGCTAACAGGAACGGTATAGATATAGCCGTCATCTCCGTTTAAACCGATGACTCCGTGAATGTTCCTGTCCAGTATGGCTTTACATTCTTCAATACTTAGTGCTTGTTTATTTCGAACTATGTCTTGTCTCATTAGTAGGCTCGATTAAGAAAGTTTGTGATGCCGTCTCTTAGCCGACGGTAGCTATCAGTCAATATCTGTTCAGAGAAATGTGCATATCCTAAAATCAAACCGGACTGAGGTTTCTCCTTCACATAACAGGGGGAGAGAGGTCGGCTTTCTATATGATAATTTTGTCGTAAATAGAGGTTTAGCTCGACATCATTTATTTTTAACTCAGGATTGAAGATAAAGGTTAAATGCGTACCGCCGGTATTTGCTTCCAGAGCTCCAAACTGGCTTAGAAGAGATTGGATGCATTGGACGGAAGTTTCGCGCCGCTTTTGGTACATTCTTTTGAGTCTTCTGATATGAGCCTCATAGAACCCGCCCTCGATAAATTCCGTAAGGATTACCGAGTGAACTTCACTTGAATGTCTAAGGGTCAGCATTTTTATGCCTTCAACAATCGGGATTAATTGTTCAGGAACAACAATGTAGCCCATGTTGAATCCGGGATAAATCGTCTTCGTAAAGCTTCCCATATAAATGGTTGAGCCTGTTTGATCTAAGGACGCAATAGCAGGGTTGGGTTCGTCAGCGGTAAAAAGTTCGGTATCGTAACCGTCTTCTAAAATCCACTTTCCGCAGGAATTTGCCCAGTCGATAAGTTCCAGTTTCCTCTCCAGACTCATCAAATGTCCTGTCGGGTACTGAAAGCTCGGAGTGACAACTACAGCAGCTAGCTCCTTATCACTAGAAAGCTGATTGATACTGATACCATTCTCGTTGACCGGAATAGGAATAGGATGGTGCCCTAAAAATTCAACTAAATCACGATGAGGCCTGAAGCCGGGATCTTCAACTGCGATTTTGGCGCCCTCACTAAACAGAGCTTGTAAAGCTAAATAAAGGTCTTCCTGAACTCCGGATGTGATAATTACTTGAGAACCGGAACAATTGATTCCTCTGCTTCTTCTCAACAAATCAGCAATGACTTTTTTAAATGGCCGATAGCCGCCCGGTTCTGCGTAAGCATTGTGCATCCAGGGGCTTTTTGAAACTCTTCCCACGATTGTTGTCCAGTCTTTTCCCGGCAGGCTTTCCATGTCAGGCGCAATAAGAGCAAAAGGTACTTCCTTTTGTACTGGAAACTGTAAAGCCTGTTTTGCAATTTCAGTTTTAACTGGCAATTTGGGTTTTTTAATGTTGTTGGACAATGTTGCAGTGGAAGATTTATGTAAATCCAAATCAATTGCGCATTCGCTGACAAAACAACCCCGGCCTTTCTCACTGAATATCCATCCTTCTTCTAATAAGCGCTTGTAAGCCTGCGTGACTGTCGTACGAGACAGATTCAGCATAGAACTTAAAACTCGAGAAGACGGAAGTTCATCACCGCTTTTTAAAAATCCTTCGGAAATCAGATTTTCGATTTTCTTTGACAGTTGATAATATGCCGGAGGAGATTCTTTCTCCTTGTTTATCCGGATAATCTGAAAACATGGATTAATGGCTTGGGTCATAAAAATCTGAGTCGGCAAATAACTTCTAACTGAGAATAATCAGAAAATATTATCAAAGCACTCGGTGCTTTTGTTTACCAGCAATGTGAGAAAAAACTGAAACGAAGCATAAAACTTCGTTTCAGTTAAAGATTGCCTAGCCTTTGATCGCCTTATTGGCTTCGGTTGTGGCTGTTCTTAGTTTCTTGATAACTTCGGAGGAAGTCTTTTCGAATCCTCTTGGGTCATGCACTCCTTCGGAATAGTCACTGAAGTACCAACCTCTAGTGTGTAGATACAGACTGTAGGCGTCTTGAAGTTCTTTGTATTGAGCTTCCGGTATCTTAACGTCGCCATTTTTCGCTTGTATCAGCAGTTTTCTAGCAGCCGCGCCGTATCGTTCAAGTCTTTCCTTATGGATACGGTATCTTTGCTGGATAGTGGCAACCATATAAGCCGCTTGACCTTCGCTCCAGTTGTCTCCATTCGGATTGCCATGGCAGTCGCTGCGGGCGCATGTGTTCTTGTATTTGAGGCTCGGTAAGCTCGGCTGGTGCTCTAATTTACCGTTTTCTTTCTTCGCAAAATGGCAGTCAGTGCATCCAACTCCGGCTTTGCCATGTGTGGAACCAACAAGTGTTTCCATGTGATAATGGTCGGTAGAAACTGTTTTTACACCGGTGTCTTTGTCAATACCATTATGCAGTCCTAAGCCTCTGACAATATTCCATCGCTCGATCGGATTGGCTGCGAAAAACGTTCCCACGGACCATCCTTCTCGATCAATCGCCTCTTTTGGATGGGCAAGCTGGCCGTCGGAATCTTTGTAGAAAGTTTCAGAACGATTGTGGCCTTGGTGGCACTGTCCGCACATGTAGTTTGAATTGGTTTTCTCCAAAATTGCAATCTTTCTCGGATATCCTCTTACACCCATATTGAAAACTTCAATTTTCGGATAACCTGTCTTGCCGGCATTTTTCTGATAGTTGTAGTCCTTGAAGTCCTTATGGGTCATGGCTTCTATCAAATGATCAAAAACAATTCTCGGTTCGGCCGAGTGAGGATCATGACAGGTAATGCAGTTAAAACTGTTGTTGACGGTCTTCAATACTTTGTGATCCGGATCATTGAAAGCTAAAGGAGCTTTCGGATGTTTTTTCCCGAGATATGCAATATCCATCATATTGTCGCTAGTTTTGCATTTAAGACAGTCGGAGCGGCCCATAATCTCTCTTCCTTTATGCGGACGCCATGTTAGAGACAGAGTCTTTGACGGCTTGATGGCATCACCTTCTTGAGGTCTGGTGTCAATTAAAGCCTCCCACATAGGAGCTCCGGGTTTGGACATGTCTTTGTAAAAGTCTTTGTATTCATAGCGACCGTCAGAACGAATATTTGCTAAATCTGTGACGATGCTGGAGTGAAATCTGGGCAAACGATATTGAACGTCTCTGAAGGAATTATCACCGGCGATATCTCTAATGACGGAATACGTCTGAGGTTTATTGTTCAAAGCCCACTGATAGTGGTACTTGGGATCCATAATGTCTTTGTGCTGTTCCTGGTGACACTGTCCGCAGGCCGCATATTCAAAGTGCGTCGTAGGACGGTTGTCTGCGCTAGGTGCCTTCAAGTGGTTTGCTTCGATATCATGGCAGGAGGTGCAGTTTAAATTTTTGTGGGCACCTCGGGTTGATAACGTTTTAATTGCAGTGCTATGACAACCAAAACATTGGTTCTTGTCTGCTTCTTTTAAGAAATTTGAATTTGCCGTATTGTCAGCAGCGAAAACCGATGTAGCAAGTAACATCGAAAAGCTTAATAAGGTAGTGGTCGATAGAAATTTCATTTATTTCTCCTTGTTCACAAAACCATTTTATTAAGGCCTGTTAAGCTTTCTGATACCACTTTTAATCTGGTATTAATGTCCACTTTTAGGTTTTTTCCCAGGATCTAGTAGCTCAAAGCGTGGAAGGAAAGGTAAATACTCAAAAAAGTTCTAAGAGTGCAGACATCGGAGATGGAGAGGAGAGTTTGGTATTTTGAGGCCGAGGACGGTTGGCCAAGAATGAAACTCAATTCTGAACTAACGAAGTTGACATCCTCCTCTTCGTGAACGAAGAGGATTCCCTACCACCACTACAACAGCCGTAGCCTATTGTTGTAGAAGGTCTCGTTGGGTTCCTGCTGACAACGGCCTTACTGCACCGTTCATTTCACAGG
>UQNA01000017.1 GCA_900542195.1 uncultured Sutterella sp.
ATCGTAGATGTCGACTACCAAGACGGCAAATTTATCTTTTCAAAGAAAGCCGTATAGGCGTTAGACGTTCGGGAGGACAATCCTCCCGATCCTCATCAAAGAAAAACCAGCGAAAATTCGCTGGTTTTTCTTTGAGATGGTTCAGTAAGCTAGGCACTTTCTTTTTCGTTATCCGGATCTCCGGCTTTTAAGCTGTTTTGCAAATGCTGCATGGAGAAAACGGCAGAATTAACGAGACGGACTGTATCGCCTTCAATAATGAATGTCACACTTTCATGGTGACCGCTATGAACACCGAGAACGTCTAATACGTATTTAGGAATCGTTACCTGTCCATTGACCCATACTAACGACGTAGCGGCAAAAGAGTTAGACATAACGCCCTCCTTGATTTTGGTAACTACCTTAACCTAGACGGTTATGAGGTAGGGTGTCTCTCGGGCTGAGAGAGGAGAGAAAGACAAAGTTAAATTACTAATGCTGAATCTTGTATTTCTCCTTTACCTGTCTTGATATTAAGGGATATCCCCGAGTATGAATAAATAAAAGTACCAATTTGAGTGATAGTTTTTCTCGATTAAAAAGGTCTTTTGTCAAGGGTGGGTCGTAAGAGTTTAGAGGTGGGAAACGGATAAAACGTTGAGCGTCAGAACTCCAAGAAAGGCAGGAGCTCTTCCTGCTCAACTTCCAGAGGAGAGCCGATTCCTATTCCAATTAATCGAACTTTTTTGCTCAAATCGAGTTTAGAGAGCAACTCTAAGGACTCTTCATAAATTTCTTTGGGGTCTTCTAAGATGTGGTCGAAGGTGTGAGAACGGGAAAATGTTTTGAAGTCACTCATCCTCACTTTTAATGTCAGTGAGAAACCTCTGAAGTGGCGTCTGTTCATTCTTTCCTTGAGCTGACAGACGACTCTGGAAATTGCTTCCTGTATGTCGGACAGGTTAGAAAGGTCTTTGGAGAATGTGATTTCAGCGCTGACTTGTTTGCGGATACGATTGACCCTAAGGGGACGTTCATCGATTCCGCGGGCATAGTTGTAGTAGCTAAGACCGGCTTTGCCAAACTGTTCGGTTAGAAAGAATAAGGATTGTTTTCTGAGATCCGAACAGGTGTGAATATTCAGAGCGTCCATCTTTTTCTGAGTGACAGGTCCCACACCCCATATAGCTTTAACGGGGAGCTTATCGATGAAATCTTGCGCTTTAGCAGGATGAATAACGAATAAGCCGTCAGGTTTTTTCCAATCGCTGGCAATCTTAGCCAAGAACTTGTTGTAGGAGACGCCTGCAGAGGCCACGAGGCCAACTTCTTTTCGGATATCTTTTTTGATTGCTTTTGCACAGTCAACGCCGAAACGAAGGCCTAAACGGTTCTGCGTGACATCTAAGAAAGCTTCGTCAATGGAGACAGGTTCAATCAGTTCCGTGTATCTGCGGAATATCTCGAGAATATTTTCAGAGGCCTCTTTGTAGGCTTCCATCCGTCCTTCCACAAAGATAAGGTTAGGACAAAGTTTGGCAGCGAGATGAGAAGGCTGTGCGGAGTGAACACCGAATTTTCTGGCTTCGTAGCTGCAGGAAGCAACGACTCCTCTTGCTTTATTAAGGCCTACGGCAATCGGCAGACCCACAAGAGAAGGATTATCCCGCTGTTCTACGGACGCAAAAAAGGCATCCAAGTCAATGTGAAGAATCTTTCTGTACTTATTCCAAACCGGTGAGTAAGGATCGATTTTCGTATCCGAAGACTTCTTCATATTCAACGAGGATGCCGCTTTTTCTTAGCCCTTTCCGAGATTAGATGCCGTTAGTTTTGGTTAACAGGTTCTTGTAGAAATTAACAGCAATGGAAAGAACTTCTTCATCGAAGTCGAAGAGGCGCTGATGGTGACCGGCTTTTATAGTAGAACCGAACACGATGAATGTTCCCTTGCCGCCGTGAGACTGGACTCTGCGCAGGAGAATTGTTGCATCTTCGCTGCCAAGCTTGAGATCCAGATGCTGGACATTTTCAGCACCGACAGTTTTAACAGCAGCTTCTTCAGCGATGGCGATGGCTTCAGGATCAGGATTAAATTCAGTGGCTTCGCCGGCCTTTTCAATTTTCAATTCGCAGCCGTACATATCTGCTGCGCCTTGCAGGCGGCGAATAGCTTCTTCTCTCATCAAAGCGTTAACTTCTTCGGATTCTCCTCTGACTTCCAGCTGCATGAAAGCATTAGGAGGTAAAACGTTTCTGCCTTCTCCGGCTCTTAGAGTACCGACATTCAAAGCAGATACCGGACCGATCGGTCTTGGAAGAGCATGAATAGCGAGAGCAGCGGTAGCTGCTGCCAACAGAGCATTCTTGCCTTTTTCCGGGTTAGCGCCGGCGTGTGCCGCAACGCCTGTGAAAGTAGCGTCGAGTTTTGTTGTAGCGAGGAATTCACCCGGGACAGCAGAGATAATTCCGGTATCAACACCAAGGCCGAGGTGGTTGCCGAACAAGAAATCAACATCGTCCAGAACCCCGCTTTCCGCGATTGGTCTTGCACCGCGGACGCCTTCTTCTGCCGGCTGGAAGAGTACTTTGATTGTTCCGCAAAGTTTGTCCAGGTTCTCTGCAATCCAGCTGCAAAGGCCAACTCCCATTGTCAAGTGGCCGTCATGGCCGCAGGAATGCATTCTGCCCGGATTCTGGCTGCTCCATCCTTCAGCGAAGGGTCTATGCTGAGGCTCTTGAGCTTCGGTAACTTCAACGCAGTCGATGTCGAATCTAACTGCAATGACAGGTCCCGGACGTCCTGTTTTGAATACGGCGACCGCACCGGTATAACCTTCCATTTTGTCTAAAAGTTCCTGAGAGACTCCTTTAGCTTGAGCGGCGGCAAGTGCGGCTTGAACCGCAGCAGGATTTCTGCCGGCAATGAATTCAGGGTTGATGATTTGTTTGCCGACAAGGGGTTCGACACCCATAGCTTTAAGTCTTTCAACGATTTTTGACGTTGTGACAAATTCACACCAACCAGGTTCCGGGAAAGAGTGGATTTCTCTTCTTAGGGCAACCATGTCATTTAAGCTATACATTTCGAGTTCTCCTCACTTAATAGTTTTAAGAAAGATTAAGGAATTCAATAAGTCTAAAGAAGATGACTAAATTCTTCTAGTCTTATCTTCTTTCGTTGCAAGATAGGCCAGTCTTTTTACGGTTAATTCTATGAAGAAAGCAGCTGCCAGGGGGATTACCTCATCGTTGAAGTCATAAGAAGGATGATGAAGAGGCTGAGTATGCTCTTTGTCTCTTACACCGATTAAGAACATGGTTCCCGGGACAACTTCCTCATATTCGCTGAAGTCCTCACTAATCATTGTCGGACTTAAAGCCGGAAGCACGTTTTCTTTTCCAAGAAGTTCTTCAGCGGTCTTAACGGCAAATTCAGTACATTCTTTGTCGTTAATCACAGGTCCCGTCAGTCTGTTATACGAAACCTCGAATTCCAAGTTATGAGCATAAGAGATGCCTTTGACGATTTCATGCAATCGCTTTTCAGCAAAGTCTCTTACAGCCGGAGAAAAGGTTCTGACGGTACCGACCATTTCAGATTTAGCCGGGATGATGTTATAGGAAGTACCGTTGCCGGAAACTACTGAGCAGACGGACAGGACGATGGATTCCAAAGGATCGACATTGCGGGAAACGATGGTTTGGAGAGCCTGATAAATTTCCGATACTGCCGGGAAAGTATCAATTCCCAGATGAGGGCGTGCGCCGTGAGTTCCTTTGCCGAACAGAGAAATTTTGAAGTAATCGGCAGAAGCCATTAGAGCGCCGGTTTTAAAGCCTATGCTTCCTAAATCCAAGAAAGGCTCATTATGTGCCCCGTAGACTTCTTGGATATCATATTTTTGAAAAATTCCGGACTTAACTACACTCTTGGCACCCGAGACCGATTCTTCGGCGGCTTGGAAAATACAAACCACTCTTCCCGGAAAATCGTTATGAGAGTGGAGATAATCGGCAGCCGCCAATAACCATGTTTGATGTCCGTCATGGCCGCAAGCGTGGCATCTTTCAGCGATTTGGCTTTTCCATTCGTTTGTGCTGGCATCCTGCAAGGGAAGAGCATCGATGTCTGCGCGCAAAGCAATCGTAGGACCAGGGCGGTTTCCGTCTATAACGGCGATAAGACTTCCCGGAGATATTTCAGTATCAACGGAGGAAATATTTTTAGCATTGAGAAATTCTTTGATTGCTTGGACGGTATTAGAGGTTTCAAAACCTATTTCCGGCTGAGAATGGATTCGACGTCTATAAGAGGTCAGTTCTTGTTGTTGTTTCTTTATTTCTTGGAAGATAGAAGAATCGTAAATCTGGTTTGACATTTATAACACCCAAATAAAATAAACGGATGAGATTTTTAACCGTTGATCTTCTAATGATAAAGCTCGAAGGCAATTAATGGAATGTTTTCTTTGGAGCCGGGGAGGTAAATCAGAAGGCTAGTATCCACGAGGATTTCAGAGGAAGGTATCAGTTTTACCAGAGCAGATGTCAAACTATATTTGCAATGTATCTTTCGTTTACAGTCGATAATTTAGAAAAATATGTACAAAATCAAGATAAAACAAATCACCTCTAATCTAAGCTTGTGGTACGGGAGATCTTAGCGAGAGAGCTAAAATGAAATGAATTATTAGGAGCGAGCATCATGTGTGTGGGACTTCCGCCGTCGCCTGAAGAGTTGGAGAAGATGGATCGTGCAAATCGCAAATACGATGAAATGTTCAGAGCAGAACATCCATTCCTGTCTCTTCTTAGCGATCTTCTCTATGGTTTTTTTGTGTGTGGCTTTTTTCTTCTCTGGCTATGCTTTATGGTTTACTGGCTGTTCTTTTGTCCATAAAAATCAAGGCGTATTTCTTATTCGTTTCCGGCGTTCAGCTATGGCAGAACTTTGCTTAAACCTATCAAAATTTGGCTCACTCATGCACTCCGTGACGCCAGTACCTTTGAACAATTCGAGATGATTCTGAGTAAATTTGATAGGTAGTGCCTTTTCAACGTTCTGTGTAAGTGTTTTTAAATCATATAGTTAAATATGAAAATGGCTGAAAAGTCCGACAGATCAGGGGCTTTTTCGTTTGATTTATATGGATTTTTTTGCAGATTTGCAGGAAGGTAGAAGGAGTTTTGTGGTGGCCCGAGCCGGACTTGAACCGGCACAGCTAAATCGCCGAGGGATTTTAAGTCCCTTGTGTCTACCAATTTCACCATCGGGCCACTCAACAGAAGTCGAATTCTATCCTATTTTTGGATTCTTTGCCAAGTCTTTTTGCGTAAATTTCTTAAATCTGTAGTAATTATGCGGGTGGGGGAAATTCCCAACTTTGTAATTATATTTTGTTGTTAAGATTAAAAGATTGGTTCTTAAATAGTCCTAATATAAAAACTGAACCAAGATCTTTCCGATTTAGGTTCACTTCCTTTATCGGTGCAAACCAATCATCAATCCTAGGAGGTCAAATAATGGAATCTTTAGTTGCCAATGCTCAGGCAATTAATCGTCTCCTGGCCCGTTACGGAGTGAAGTTCGGTATCTATAAAAATAATGAATTTATCGAACAGTTATTTCCCTTCGATCCGGTTCCAAGAGTAATTTCGGCGGAGGAATTTGAAATCCTCGAACAAGGCTTGAAGCAGCGTGTAAACGCTCTAAATGCTTTTCTAAAAGATATCTACACTGATAAAAAAATTATCAAAGACGGTGTAGTCCCGGACAATTTCGTTTTCTCTTCAAGCGGTTTTCTGCCTGAATGCGATAATTTCGTCCCCCCGGCCGGCGTATTCTCTCATATTTCGGGTATCGACCTCGTGCAGGCCGACAGCGGAGAATGGTTCATTCTTGAAGACAATCTTCGCATCCCTTCCGGCGCTTCCTACCCTTTAATTGCAAGGAAGCTTTCACGCAGGGCTAGTCCGGAAACCTTTAAACATAATAAGGTGGACAACAACGCCGACTACGGCAGACTCTTGGCTCACAGCATGCAAAGCGTCAATCCGGGCGGTCTGAATGTCATTCTTACGCCGGGTCGCTATAACTCAGCTTTCTTTGAGCACAGCTACTTGGCCGAGGTAACAGGTTTCCCTCTGGTGATGCCGAATGACTTGTTCGTGGAGGAAAATAAGCTTTATATCCGTACCCAACAGGGCGGAAAAGCATTAGTCGGTGCTATTTACCGTCGTATTTCCGATGAATACCTCGATCCACTGACATTCAATCCTGAATCTTTGATTGGTGTTCCGGGAATCATGAGCGCATATCTTGCAGGTAATCTTGCGATTGTCAATGCGCCGGGCAACGGTGTGGCTGACGATAAAGGAACCTATTACTTTGTTCCTAAAATGATTGAATACTATCTGAACGAAAAGCCGATCCTGCATAATGCGCCGACATATCTTCCAATGTACAGGGAAGACATGGAATACTGCTTGGATAACATTCATAAGCTGGTTATCAAAGATGTAGCTGAAGCAGGCGGATATGGCGTTCTCTTCGGAAAAGATATGGATGAAGCGACGCTCGCAGAGTGGCGTCAAAAAATCCAAGACGAACCGAGAAGGTTCATCCTCCAGGAAGTGATTAACTTTATTGATCTTCCTGTTCTTGACGGTGAAACAACCGTTCCAAGAAAAGCTGACTTAAGAGCCTATGTGGTTTCTTCAGCAGATAAAACAGATGTTTGGCACTGTGGTCTGACAAGATTCTCTCGAGTGCCGGATTCTTTCGTAGTTAACTCTTCTCAAGGCGGAGGCTTTAAAGACACATGGGTTATGTCTCGGTAGAACAAGGTGATCATTTATTCTGGCTCGGACGTTATGTCGAAAGAGTCTGCTTGACCTTACATTATCTCGAAGAGCTCTATGACATCTTATTAGATTCAGACAGCTCTGCTTATAAGCAATTTTGCGATAGGTTAAATATCCCGAACGTGTACGCGGATGATATGGATTTTATTACTCACTATCAGTGGGATAAAAATAATCCGGATTCTTTATACAGCAATCTCTCCAGAGCGTACGACAACGGTTTAGTGCTGAGAAACATCATCTCAACTCCGGCACTTTCCTACATCCAGATGTCCTTGGACTTAATGGAAGAAGGTGCAAAAACGGGCGCCTACGCTTTATTAAACCAGCAGGTAGTTGATTATTTGCTGGCCTTTTGGGGTATTCTCGACGAAAAAGTCGGAACCAAGCACAAACGCAGCTTAATTAAGGCCGGAAGATATTTAGAAAGGCTTGATATGCAGCTGCGTCTCGGAGCTGATTGGGAAGAGTTGGAAATAACTTTAGGTAAACTGATCCGCCGTTTGGAAGGATCGGGAATTAATATTAACAAAGACAAGCTTGAGGCCTTAACCTATCTGATTGAATCTCAGAAAGGTGATGACATTTCTCGTCTTCAAGCACTGAGCTTAATTGGAGAACTTGTAGAACCTTAAAAGAGGCTTTTTAATGAAGAAATTTCTTTATTCTTTAAAAACAGACTTGAGGTTTGAAGAGCCCGTCAATAACCATACGTTTTTGCTGCGGGCTTCTCCTTTGGTAGTTCCTTCACAAGAGCCGATGCGAGTCAGTCTCTCCTGTTCGCCTGCTTGCGGACTGGGCGTCTATAAAGACGCTTTCGGTAATTTAGTCCATCAAGGCTACCTAGAACACGGACATGACTCCTTCACTTTTTGTTCGACGGGTGAGGTCCTGATTGATGTTTCAAAGAAAGACTATTCTGAACCTGCTCCTTACTATTTATCTCATACTCCGCTCACTCGGTTAGAGGGAGCACTGGCCGAGTACTTCTTGGAATTTAAGACAACAGGTTCGGCTGATCAGGTGACGGATTATTGGGTTTCAAGAATTTCCTGCGACTTTAGATATCAAAAAGGAGTTACTACAACTTCCACGACGGCGTCAGAGGCTTGGGAAATCGGTGAGGGAGTCTGTCAAGACTATTCGCATATTTTGCTTAGCGTTTTGCGTGCTCAGGGTGTCCCGTGCCGGTATATCGCAGGTCTGCTGCAAGGAGAGGGTGCAACTCACGCTTGGGTAGAATACTTTAATGGCGAGTACTGGGTGGGCGTTGATCCTACGCACAATGCAATTTGCAACGATCGTTATATGAAGATTTCTCAGGGAATTGATTTTTCTTCCTGTTCTCTGGAGAAAGGAGTGTTCCTTGGCGGGGGCGCACAAGTCATGCTTACTAAGTCAGGATTGATCGAGCTTTAATAAAATGATAGAAGAAGTTTTGTCATTGAGTCTTCCGGTCGGAGAAAGACTGGTTATCAAGAAGAACAGACATCTTCCGAAAGGACTTAAGCCACACAACATTGAAGGGTTGAAAAGGCTCTGCGTTGTTTCCGGAATTCATGGGGATGAGCTGGAAGGTCAATACATTTGCTACGAATTAAATCGTCGTTTGCAAGAGCATCCGGAATGCCTCAATGGTATTGTGGACGTATACCCGGCTTTAAATCCAATGGGCGTCGACACTTTGCAGCGCGGAGTTCCCTTCTTTGATTTGGACATGAACCGTATCTTTCCGGGCAATGCTAACGGAGCTGTTGAAGAATGGATTGCTAGTGAACTTATCAAGGAGTTCAGCACGTCTGATTTTGCAATTGATATTCACGCGAGCAATCTTTTCCTTCGCGAAATTCCGCAGGTTCGGGTCAATATTAATTCAGCCGAAGATTTGGTTGAGTACGCTGAAATGCTTGATGTGGATTTTGTTTGGATCCATCAAGCCTCCACGGTTCTTGAGTCGACCTTAGCATACAGCTTAAATTCAATCGGCGTCAAAACCCTTGTCGTCGAAGCAGGCGTGGGAATGAGGATTACCGTCGACTACTGCGAAAGATTAGTCAACGGAATTTTGAATCTTCTCAAAAATGAAGGAATGTGGACCGGCCCGGTGGATCCGGTCCGTAAGCCGATCGTTTCTGCTGATCGCTCCGTATCCTTCATTAATGCAGAGACTTCCGGCGTTTTTGTTCCTACTACGCGTCATAGTTCTCAGGTGGTTCCGGGCGAAATCATCGGGCGCATTCTTGACCCGTTTGAAGGGAAGGTTAAAGAAGAGTGTGTCTCCGCGGTAAAAGGACTTTTATTTACTCTGAGAGAATATCCGATTGTTAATGAAGGATCGCTTATCGCCAGAATTCTGGAGGAACAAAAATGAGAGAAGAAATTCTGTTTCGAATGAATTCTACTTACCGCGAGCCTTTTGAAATTAAGGCCTATCACTTCGGAGGAACCGGGAAAACCGTTTGTGTGATCGGAAATTTGCGCGGTAATGAAATTCAGCAGATGTATACCGCTGCGGCATTGGTTAAAAGGCTGAAAAGAATTGAAGAGCAGGGACTTTTCAGAAGAAATTACGGAGTAACCGTCGTTCCGACAGCAAATACGTATTCCGTCAATATCGGGAAGAGATTCTGGGCGATGGACAATTCCGACATTAACCGCATGTTTCCCGGATACAACCGAGGCGAGACAACTCAACGAATTGCTGCCGGTTTGTTTGAAAAAATTCAAGGCTATAAATACGGCATTCATTTGTCTTCCTGCTACATCTCAGGCGATTACGTTACTCATTTGCGCATTGTCAAGACGCCCTATCAGGAGGCCGGAGAAGCTCAGCTCTTCGGACTGCCGTTTATCGTCTTTAGAAAACCGATTCCCTTCGATACAACGACTCTTAACTTTAACTGGCAGGTTTGGGATACCAAAACTTTTTCTTTGATTTCCCGCTACACGGATAAAGTCAATGTCAAAGACTCTGAGCTTGAAGTCGCATCCATTCTGCGATTTTTATCAAGAATGGGCATCATTGACTACAGTATCTACGGCGGTTTTGAGTCCACGATTTTCTACGAAGAAGAATTAAAAACCGTGCGCGCCGAAGCACCCGGAATCTTCTTGCCGAAGGTAGATGTGTTCGATGAGGTCCTGGCCGGGCAGGAGCTTGCCCAAATCACAGATGCTCAGACCGGGGAGGTTTTGAGTTCAGTTAGGGCCGAGGAAGACGGTATCCTCTTCTATCGCAAATCTGAACCGCTCGTGATGGAACATGAAGAAATCTTTATGATTGTGCCTAAACTTCATCGTTGAGATTTTTGAATGACGGCAGATACGTATCAAGTCCCGGATTTAGCTCCGGGAACTTTTCATAGAACAGAACAAATCATAAAGAAAAGCAGGTTCATCACCTCGGTTGCTCATACGAAGACGCCGGAAGAAGCCAAGCGGTTTATTGAAAAAATCAGACAAGAGTTTGCGGATGCCACTCATAACTGCTGGGCTTTTAATGCAAGCGCAGCTGGGTCGACCGCACAAATCGGCGCGAGCGATGACGGAGAACCTCATGGGACGGCCGGCAAGCCTATGCTTACGGTGTTAGTTCACTGTGAAATCGGCGAACTGACTGCGGTGGTGACGCGTTATTTCGGAGGAACGCTGTTGGGCACGGGAGGGCTTGTTAAGGCATATCAATCGAGCGTTCGGCAAGCGTTGGAGACGCTTCCTACTTGCGAAAAAGTTATCGTCCGCACCCTCAAAGTTACCGTGGAGCACAAGTTCCTAACTCTCATTCTGAGGTCACTTCCGGAATTCAGAGGAACCATTAGGTGCCAAGAGTTCGGAATGGACGTCATGCTCGAGATAGAGATGCCCGAACAGGAGATAGAAAAATTTTCCTCCAAGCTCACTAACATGACCTCCGGGGCAGTGTTAATAGAGTTGGAGGAAGACTCAACGGCTGACTAGGTCAGATTCGTGCGAATTCCTGCACCTTTAATTTGGTGTATGGAATTTAAGTCAAATTCAATCGACAGAGGCTCGGCGGTTTTGAGGGCAAAATCCTCGGAGAACATTCCTACCATCTTTCCTTGCTGATTTAGTTTAGAAACCGCCGCTAAAAGATACTGTTGGTTTCTAACATCGCTGGAAATAGCTGATTTCCCGATAAAAACAAGGTCAGCGTTTCTTAACTGTCCGATCATTTGAGTAAAGCCCAAAGATAAAGACAGAGACACTAAATAAGTTTCTTCCGATGTCATTTTCTCAAAAGAAACCGGCTTTTCTCTCTTGTATTCATCGACAAGCAGAAGTTTTAAAGGATCCGAACGATCTATGGATAAGCTGTATCTCGGATTCAAGAAAGCAAGCTGCTTATTCGAGAAATCGAGCAGAATGTCAAAAGCAATCGGGTAAAGGAAAGAGTGATTTTGATTATTAGCAGGAGAGGCAAGCAGAAGTGAAAAGTCTTCCCAGCGCAAGCTCTCGTTCTCTCTTTTCCTTTGCTCTTGGCTTTCTCTTTCGTATCTTTGCTTCGTGTAGAGATTGTGTTCAATTTCCTCGGAAATTTCGCTTTCTTTGAGCAGAGAAACCTGCAATTCAGCTTCATTCTTCTCTAAGTTTTCACGAAGCTTAGGCAAAGATTGGGAAGTTAAGTTCTGTGTTGAAAGGCGATCGATTTCCTGTGTTAAAGCATCTTTTCTGCCGTAAAGATCTTGAGAACGAGCGGCCAGTTCATCGCTTTGCTTCTGAAGCTCTTCTTTTTGCTGTGCTGTGATCTTGGAAGCAGTAAATTGGGCTTCCGATACAAATCCTGCTTCCTTAAGCTTCGCCTCGAATTCTGCTTGTTTTTTCTCGATTGTCTCAACGAGGTCTTGATAAACCTTCTCTGTTGTCAGGCCGTTGCTTTCTTCAGATTGAAACTCATCTTCTCTTTGATTGAACAATTCCTCGGCTTCTCGGTAGGCGAGCTGAACTTGATCAAGTTCTTCTCTGGCAGCAGCCTCGAACTCTTGAGAAGTAGAATTTCCAAGAAGATCTTGTTTTTCTTTGAGCAGCTTCTTTTCTTCACTGTCGTGGCGTGCAATTTCAGTTTCAATAGCTGAAATTTTGTTTTTAAGCGTATTAATTTCGTTTTGGCATTCTTGTTGGCTCAAAGAAATTTCTTCAATTTTGGCTTCAACGATTTGTAGGTCATTTGTTGAATCCACATAGGTTTCTCTGCGTTTAACCAAGATGACGAATTGTTGCTTGATTGAAGCAATAGAAGAGACTTTAATTCCGAAGCGTAAATAGAATCTTTCCAGCTCTTTAAAGAGTTCTTCTTGCTTAGAAGTCAGCAGAGATTCTCGGACATTTGTTTGCTGGAGCAAATTAGAAATGTCGATGATGTCCATCTTTCCTTTTTCAGTTCGGGCAGTCAGCTCTTTGATGCTTGCTTGGACTTTCTCAAGCTTAATCAAAAGTTCAGAGCCAGCCTGTTTGAAAGACTGAATCTGTTCGATTTTGCTGCTTAGATCTTCTCTCTTGTTCGCAATAAAAGTCTTTTTCTGCTTGATGATTTGCGTCCAAGTAATCGGCTTCTTTTCCTTCAAACCATTTAATTCCAGTTGGGAAGACAGGCCGAGTATGCGGCTTTTAAGATCTTCAACAGAAGTATTGAGCTGTTGAATCAAAAGACCGGAGTTCTCGATCGCTTTAGACAACGCATCGTATTTGTTTTGAGCTTCCGCCAAAGACAACGCTGCTTTTCTGGCTTCTTCCTTTGCCTCTTTGAGCTTTTCTTCAGCATTGAAAGGAAATGGGATGGAAGAGGCATAGGGATGATGAATCGCGCCGCAAAGCGGGCACGGTTTACCGTTTTCCAGCTCTTTTCTTTGAGGCTCTAAAATCTTAACTTTCTGCTGAAAAAGTAAAATCGTCTCCGAATCCGCAACGATGGCCTGCTTGTCCTTATAAGTTTGAATGGATCCGTTCAAAATCACGGAAGCAACTTTGCTTTCATAAGTATTCTTGTTAAGCGTCTCTTTTTCTGCGTTTAATTTTTCGAAATGGTCGATAAGTTCTTCATTGAGGACTTCGAGAGAATTAAGACCTTCTAATTTTTTTTCGTAAACCTGCAGGTCCTGAATCAGCGTATCTTCCGTAAGGTTGCCGAGGCCTTTGCTGATATGACGGTTTTTAGCAGCAATATCGCCTTGAAGGACAAGTTCTTCTTTTTTCAGGGCTGCAAGAAAAGACTCGTTTTCCTGAGTATCTAAACGGGCTTTTTCCAGCTCGCGCTGATAAGATTTCTGCGCCTTGGCGACCTCTTCCTTTTCCAAAGAATAGGAATCAAAGAGTTCGATTTTATTCTGGTAATCAAAAAGTTCGTTTTTAAGCTTTTCATCTCCGCCGCAATCCGAAATCTTCTTGATCAACTGTTGTTGTTTGTTTTTTTCCAGCGCCAAGCTTTCTTTGAAAGAAGCCAAAGCGGAGGATGCATTCTTGAGCTTCTCGGTCTCGTCGGTTAGAAGGGTACGCCCTTTTTCTGCCAGAGATTGGTATTGGGTTCCCTGCTGACCTAGTTCCCAAGCCTTTTGAGCTATGGCATGTTTAGAGTTATAGATTCCTTCAGCATTCCTAAGCAGTTTTTCTTTTTCCTGAAGGTTATGCCGGGCGTTCTTAACACGTTCGCTGCAATGAGAAACCTTTGTTTTGACTTCGTCGTAAGCCTTCTTTTGTTTGCTGACAAGTTCACGCAGATTTTTAACAACAATAAATTCAGAGGTTAAGTTTTCTGCACGAACGGCTTTTTCAAGGACCGGTTTCTTAATATCAAAGCGGGCGATATCAGCTTTGAGCAAGCTTTCTTCCTTGAGCAATCTTTGGAGCTCTTCTTTCAGGGAATCTAATTTCTGCAGCCATGAAATGGCTTGAGTATTGTCGTTAATGGAAGTCTTTAAGGCCATTATCGACTGTTTCAGATTTGCCAGTTGAGATGTCAGCTGATTTTCTTTTTCCGGAGGAAGAATTTCAAAAGCATTGAGCATTCTGCGAGAAACGTCCGCTGCAATTCTTTTTTGTTTAGCAACTTCTTTGGTTAAGACCGGCAGGTTGTCCAAGCCAAACTGACCGAAAACTTTAGATAAAGCGCTTTCTCTGGCTGCGTGGTCTCCTCCAAGGAGCGGAGAGAAATTTCTCAGATCCAGGAAAACGAGTTTGTTAAAAGCCTCCGGAGTAAGTTCTAAAAGAGAAGATACAGAGTCAGAGACTGTTTGAAGGTTGTCATCTATGATCTCGTTGTTTTCGTTTCGAAGCTCGCGGTAAATAGAGTAACCGCCGGCAGAGGGCACAGCCTTCCAAGAAGCTTGGTACTTTACGCCGCTGCAAGTAAAGCTAACCTCAGAGGCGGCAGGACCGGTCTTGTCAGAGGAGAGTGGAATTCCCGAAGTGGTTCCTTCCTCAAAAAAAGTTTTTCCGAAGAGGCTGAGAGAAATGGCGTCCAGAATAATTTTCCCTGACCCGCCTTGTTTTTCCAAAATAGAGAATGTTTTAGATCGCGAAAAGTCTTCCGAATCAAAATTCATTGAATACGATCCGGAGAAGGGGGAGAGGTTTTCAAATCTTAGGGATAAAATTTTCATTTCTTTGAGGCGCAAAAAGCCTGACTTCTAAAACGAAAATTAATTATAGCCAGATTGAAAAATCTTCTTTGCCGTGGTCAGAGGGAAGGCTCTAAAAAATAGATAAAGGAGTAACCCATTGCAACAAAGATAATGGAAAGCAGTGTCCACATGATGGTGAGGATACGTGTTGTTTCCAAAAGCTTTTCTCGTTGTGTGGGAGTGGTCTGAGGATTGAGAAGCAACTTGGCGAATCTGCTGTTGAAGCTCCCCCAGAAACCGCCTATTAGGGTAGGAATGATTCCCCATAGCCAAGAAGAATCGGAGTATCCGATAAGGAAACCCGATCCGATGAGAAAAATAAGCAGACAGGCGTAAGACAACATAGGCTGAGAGCTAAAGGCTGTTTCCGGGAAAACAGCCTTAGGTTACTAATTGATTAGTTCTTAAGATCGTCAGGAACTTTGCCGCCGTTTTCGGCAAGCTGTTTCATTACTTCTTTATGAAGCCAAACGTTCATCTGAGAATAGTCCCCGCCGATTAAGTCTTTCGGGCAGTTGAGTTCTTCAGCGAGGGCCTTGCGGTGTGCCAAAGAAGAGTCGAGACCAAGCAATTTAAGCAGATCGACAATGGAGCTCTTCCAGTTTAATTTTTCCGGATTCTTTGCGGCTAATGCTTCGCAGACTGCGACAACATCAACTTCTTGATTCGGGGTTTCTGTAACTGCTGCGGCTTCTACGACTGCCGGTTCTTGTGCCGGTGCTGGAGCAGCATCAGAGGTTGGAGCCGGAGCTTCTGCCGCTTGTGCTTCTGAACCAAGAACGGCATCTGCAGCTTTCTTCTTCATGAAACCAAGTTTTTCCATGATTGTGCCAAAGATACTCATAACTACTCCTCAAAAAATGAATTGATATTAAGAAACATAATAAGTTAAAAGGTCCTGCCGGAAGGGAACCGGTGCCCGTTTCAAGATACTTGGAGAAAAGTTTGAATAATAAGAAAAATATTTTCCTGAGCAGCTATCCGTTTTTGTTTTGCTCAAGGCGGCAAGCCGGTCAGCATCGGCACAATAAGGGATGAAGCAAATGAAAAACGGCCGGAAAGCCAAAGCTTTTCAGCCGTTTTCGCTCTCAGGCATGAGGCGCCCGAGGAATGGATTCTTATTCTTCTTTGTAGTCTTTGATGCCGAATAATTTAGCTAATTCTGCTGTCGTCAAGTTTTCATCGAAAGGAAGATACTTGCCGTCAGGTGTCTTGAACACGCCGTAAGGGACGGCTCTGCAGCCGACTCTTCTGTGAATCTTGGTATTTGTCCAAACTTTATTTCTTACGTTTTCCGGAAGTTTGGAAATATCGTAACGGATGCCGCGGAAGTCAGGATCTTTGAAATGCTCGTGCTGCTGCTCAAAAACCTGGTAAGGATCAGGGCTCGTCAAGATAGTTGTTGCCTGCGGCTCAGAGTGGATGTTCAAGTAAGAAATCGGGTAATAAATAACGTGGATGTATTTCTCCAGCGGCTTAATTCTCTTTTGCAGCGTCATGCAATCCGGGCATTGAGTATCAAAAGCGACTAATGCCAGAGGTTTTCCTTCACCGTTCGGAGAAGAAAAGCCTGTGCCGTCTTTAAGGAAAGAATCCCACATTTTTTGACCATCCCAAATAACGGGAACTTTGGCCGGGGAGGCAAAAGAAGCTACAGGAAGGGCGGCAGCTGCAACGGCTGCTGATGCGGCAAGGAATGAGCGCCGAGAGAAATTTTTCATAAAGCACCGTAGAAAATAGAAATATTCAATTTGGAATATAGAGCTTAAATCTTTTCCCAATCTTAATAAAAAGGCCGCTCGAAAGCGGCCAAAAGTGCATCTAAGAAGATTTATTTTTTGTTGAAACTATCTTTAAGAGGTACTGATAAATTAAACACTAAATTGTCAGGTGTAAAGTCTTTTTGATCTGCAACATAGTATCCATTTCTTTCAAACTGGAATTTGTCTTCCGGTTTGGCGTTCTTCAAAGAAGTTTCTACGTAAGACTTCAGAACGGTCTTGCTGTCCGGTGTAAGGAGTTCGCGGAAATCTTTGCCGCCTTCGTCCGGGTGTTCCAAGGAGAAGAGCCTGTCGTAGAGACGGATCTCTGCCGGCAAAGAGTCTTTCTGAGAAAGCCAGTGAATAGCGGCTTTGGTTTTGATGTTGTTTGCACCTTCGGAACCGCTCTTGGTTTCAGGGTAGTACTTAGCGTGAACTGCTATAACCTTACCGTTTTCGTCACGGTCAACATGAGTGGCTTCAATCACGTATGCGTGGCGCAGTCTGACAGGAGATGCCGGTTTTTCTTCAGTGGCCAAAGTCAGTCTGCGGTAACCCTTCGGCGGATTTTCGGAGAAGTCGTCTTCCTCAATCCATAATTCCTTAGAGAAGCCTAATGTTCTGGAACCGCGTTCCGGATACTGCGGATGGTTGGGGGTTTCGATTTGCTCGATCTGATCTTCCGGATAATTATCAATGATGAGCTTCAGAGGTTTCTGAACAGCGATTCTTCTGTCTGCGGAAGAATCGAGAACTTCTCTGAGACAGCCTTCGAGAACGGAATAATCAATCCAGCCGCCGGTCTGCTTGGATACGCCGATTCGGTCACAGAAAAGCTGCATGGCTTCAGCGGTGTATCCGCGTCTTCTCAAGCCAACTAAAGTCGGCATTCTAGGGTCGTCCCAACCGTCAACTAGACCCTCTTTTACTAAGGCAATGAGTTTTCTCTTACTCATTACCACGTAAGTCAGATTCAGACGGTTGAATTCATACTGATGCGGAAGCAGGAAATAGTTAGGTTTAACGACCGCGCTTAAGACATCTGAAAGCAGCGGTGTGAAGTGTTCCGGAGCCTTTGCAATTTTATCGTTCACTTCGTTGCCGAGCACCGCGTCATATTCGGCAGGTTCTGCGGCCAATTTTTCTTTAATCTGATTAAGAAGGGCGAGGACTTCCTGCTCTTCCTTGTTCTGACCTAGCTTCCATTTGAATTTGACGGCAGCTTTGACGAATTTTTCTTTCTTTTCTTCCGGAGCATTAATAAGGTCGTTTAAATATTCGACGGCCAGTGCAAATAAAGGTGCACGGGTTACCGGAATGGAACGTTCAGTCGCCCAGTTATAGAAGGCACGCTGATCTTCGAACTCCAGCGTGCAGATGGAGTGAGTAATATTTTCGAGTACGTCTTCCAGAGGATGAGCAAAGGTGTACATCGGATAGATGCACCATTTGTCGCCGGTTCTGTGATGGTCTGCAAAGCGGATTCTATATATAGCCGGATCGCGCAAATTTACATTGCGGGAGCCCATGTCGACTTTGCTTCGAAGAACCATGCTTCCTTCGGGATGTTTGCCCTCTCTCATTTCACGGAACAAACGCAGGTTTTCTTCGATAGGACGGTCACGGTAGGGAGAGTTTTTGCCGGGGGCATAAAGCGAACCGCGGTTTTCTTTCATTTCCTCTGCGGACTGTTCATCAACGTAGGCATCACCGGT
Source organism: uncultured Sutterella sp. (assembly GCA_900542195.1). GTDB lineage: Bacteria > Pseudomonadota > Gammaproteobacteria > Burkholderiales > Burkholderiaceae_F > Turicimonas. The sequence goes on from UQNA01000017.1 coordinate 17,959, forward strand.
CTTAATAAGATGTTCGGCAATATCATACATGTAGTCAAAGTAGTCGGAAGCAAAGTAGAAATTGCATTCCTTATCATCTTTCCAGTTGAATCCGAGCCAATTGACGGAACTAAGAATGGAGTCAACGTATTCCTGATCTTCTTTTACAGGGTTAGTATCGTCAAAACGCATATGGCAACGGCCATTGAACTCTTTTGCGAGTCCGAAGTTCAAGCAGATGCTTTTGGCATGTCCGATATGCAGATAACCGTTTGGTTCCGGAGGAAAACGGAGTCTGACCTTGGCTTCGTCGACGGGACCTTCCATTTGCTCAGTATAGGTCCCCGGCTTACCGCTCCAGTGTCTAGGATCGTTGGTGCCTTTCTCTAAGTCATCAATGATTATATTTTTAAGAAAGTTGGTAATGTGACTGCTACCAGCCGCGGGTTTCTTATCGGACATATTCTTTTTGTAAAAATAAAGGAACTTAGTCTTTCTATTCTACTTTCTTTTGCTGCTTCCTAATCACGGTGGAATGGGAAATAGTAAAGATTCTTCCTTCTAATGTTAAAAATAAGGCAAAGAAAAGCCGCCCGGAGGCGGCTCTGATGATTAATCTTCTTGGAAAGCGACTTCCCGGGTCTTGTTAATGGCCGGCAATAGAACCAGCAAAAGCAGGAATAAAGCCATCATTAACAGGACCAATGAAATAGGACGTGTTAAGAAAGTGGTGGGGTCTCCGCGGGATAACAAGAGTGCTCTTCTGAGATTTTCTTCCATCATCGGGCCCAAGATAAATCCTAAAATCAGCGGGGCCGGCTCACAGCGCAGCTTGTAGAAGAGGTAGCCTAAAGCACCGCAGAGGATGGTGATATACACATCAAAGGGATTGTTGTTGATGGAATAGACACCGATGCAGCAGAAAGTGAGAATAGCCGGATAAAGCCAAGAGTAAGGAACTCTCAGGAGCTGAACCCAGATACCGATCAAAGGAAGATTCAATATGACAAGCATCAGGTTGCCGATCCACATGGAGGCGACAAGTCCCCAGAAGAGAGTGGGATTAGTCGACATAACCTGAGGTCCCGGCGTGATATTGTGAATCATCAAAGCACCGATCATCAATGCCATAGTGGCATTGCTTGGAATACCCAGAGTCAGCATCGGAATAAAGCTGGTTTGGGCGCCGGCATTATTGGCGGATTCAGGACCTGCAACGCCGTTGATGTTTCCCTCTCCGAAAGGAGGTTGAGCATTTTTACCGCCGAGTTTCTTTTCCAAAGAGTAAGAAGCAAATGAAGCCAACAATGCTCCGCCGCCCGGCAGAATGCCGAGGAAAGAACCGAGTAAAGTTCCGCGAGAGATAGAGGGCATGGCTTTTAAAAGTTCTTTTTTAGAAGGCCAGATAGAGCCGACTTTCTCCGTCAAAGATTCTCTGGCTTCTCCTTTCTGCAGGTTCACCATAATTTCCGTAAAGCCGAACAAGCCCATGGAAATGGCCACAAAGTCGATGCCGTCCTGCAGCTCAGAGATTCCGAAATCAAAGCGGAAGGCCCCGGAGTTGACGTCAGCACCAATGATGCCGAGGAGCAACCCGAGAATAATCATGGCAAAGGCCTTCAGAATGGAGCCGTTAGCCAGAACAACCGCACCGACAAGACCTAAAACCATCAAACTGAAATATTCTGCCGGCCCGAACTTAAATGCAAGTTCAATCAACGGAGGAGCGAAAGCGGCGACCAAGACTGTAGCAAAGCAGCCGGCAATGAAAGAGCCGATAGCGGCAAGGCCTAAAGCAGTGCCTGCTTTGCCTTTTCGGGCCATTTGATACCCGTCTAAGCAAGTGACGACCGAGGCAGACTCGCCCGGAAGGTTCACAAGGATGGCCGTGGTAGATCCGCCGTACTGTGAACCGTAGTAGATGCCGGCAAGCATAATGAGAGCAGCCGTCGGATCAAGAGAGTAGGTGATTGGCAAAAGCATGGCCAAGGTGGCCACCGGGCCGAGTCCGGGAAGTACGCCAATGAGCGTGCCGAGAGTGACGCCGATAAAGCAGTACAGCAGGTTTGTCAGCGAAAAGGCCGTACTGAAGCCAAGTGCCAAATTATTTAGTAAATCCATTTGTGCCTCCTACTTACTCAAAAAGGAAGGCCAAATAGGCACGGTTAAATCTAAACCGAGGACGAAAATAAGCCAGACTGCAACGCTCAAAATGATTGAGAGTACGATGCCTTGAATAATCTTATAGCTTCGGTTGGCGAAGGTAGAAATAAATACCATCACTGCCGTAGCCGGAATTAAACCGGCAGGGCGTAGAAGCAACGCAAAAACTAATACCGATCCGAGAATGACGAAAACGACACGCCAATCGAAAGGCCCGATTCCGGTACCGTCATGCGGAGGAAAGAAAAAAGATTTGAGACTGATGAGCACACCGAGAAACAGCAAAAAGCCGCCGAGGAGCATGGGAAAATAGCCCGGCCCCATACGTGAAGCCGTCCCAAGCGGATAATTAGCTACCGCATAAAAACAAAAAAAAGCACCAAATGCGGCAAATAAAACGCCTGCCCAAAAATCTCTTTGATCTTTAATCATAGTTTAAAAAGACGGGAGCTAAGCTCCCGTGTGTACAGCTAAAAACAACTAGTCAACTTTTGCACCGCTTGCTTCGACGATTTTCTTATATTTGGCCAATTCAGCTTTTACAAAAGCGTCTAAGTCAGCGGGCGTGCCGGGTTTGGCAACCGCGCCCATTTTTTCGAATCTCACAGCCATGGCTTGAGACTTGATGGCCTTCACTAAAGCTTGGTTTAGTCTATCTTGGATGGCCTTATCCATATTGGCCGGACCGAAGAAAGCATACCAAGTGGAAATGTCAAATCCCGGGACACCGGCCTCTGCCATTGTCGGAACGTTAGGCAATTCCGGAGCGCGGAACTGGGTAGTTACGGCTAACGGGATAAGTTTTCCTGCTTTAATGTTGGCTGCGGAAGACGCAAGATTATCAAAAATTAAGTCGCATTGTCCGGAGAGCACGCTCATTTGTGCAGCGGCAGCTCCCTTGAACGGGATATGCATGATCTTCAATCCGGAAGAGCTCTTTAAGAGTTCGCCGGACATATGACCTGCAGATCCGTTGCCGCCGGAAGCGTAGTTGAGAGCATCGGGATTTTTCTTCGCATAATCGATCAAGCCTTTGAGGTCTTTGATGCCGGTCTTTTGAGAAAATTCCGGAGTAATGACCAATACGTTAGGAGTCTGAGCCACTAAGGTAAGCGGTGTGAAGTCTTTGATCGGGTCGTAAGGAATCTTGCTGAAGAGGTTTGGGTTGACGGCATGTGTTGCCAATGCACCCATTACAAAAATCTTTCCGTCCGGTTTTTGTTTAGAGACGTATTCCACGCCGATATTTCCGCCTGCACCCGGTTTGTTTTCAACGATAATGTTACCTAAATCGGCGCGGGCTTCTTCAGCGATAGCACGTGCCGTAACGTCGAGAGGACCTCCGGGCGGGTAAGGAACAACGATGCGGATTGGATCGTCGGCCCAGGACACTGAGGGAAGGGCGACCATGGCGGCAGCGCTGACGGCTGCGGCACAAAGGCTTCGTCTGGTGAAAGATAATGTTGTCAAAGTCTTCTCCTTAGAATAATTGTCATGAAGTTGTCTGAGGACACTTCCCAATAATAATTCTAGCTTTAAAGAATCAAATGCTTACAAAACAAGACGGAAAAATGCGATATACGGGAAATTCTGTAATCCCGGCCTGCTTTGTGTTTCAGTATGTCTTAAGAGACATTTTCTAGGATGAGAGCTAAGGGAAAGTCATTCTGAGCGGCATTCTTCAGTGAGAATGGCCTTTAAACCCGCGAGGTTGAGAATATGTACTCTCTTCTGATGAATTTCGATGAGATTTGAATCGGCGAACTTGGATAAAACGCGGCTGACTGTTTCGAGTTTAAGGCCCAAGAAACTGCCGATCTCTCCTCTTGTCATTCTTAGAACGAATTCGGTTCTCGAATATCCTCTCGCTTCATAACGCTGCGATAAATCAAGTAAGAAAGAGGCGAGTTTTTCGTCAGCGCGAAGAGAACCGAGGGAGAGCAGATTTTTATGCCCGCGGACGACTTCAGCACTTAGAACGCGCAGGAAGTTTTTGTTTAACTGGCTGCTTTTATTGCAGAATTCTTCGAATTTCTGATAAGGAATTACGCAGACCTCAGCATCCTCGATTGCCGTCACATCGCAATAGTGGCTGTTGGAGGAGACGCCGCACAGACCCAGGACTTCCCCGGGCATATAAAACCCCGTGACCTGCTCGGTTCCTTCCGGCGAAGTTACGCTGGTTTTAAAAGACCCAATCCTGACGCAGTAAAGGTTTTTAAATGAATCGGCTTTTCTGAAAAGCTTATCGCCTTTGAAGACTTTTTTTGAATGAGGGATAATGAATTCAAATGCTTTCAGCTCTTCCGAAGCTAGTTTTTTGGGAAGACAAATGTTTCTCAACCCGCAGGTGCCGCAGGAGGGGGAGGAGCATTGTTTAAAATTCTTAAGTCCCATATTTACAAGCTTGGAATTGAGTTTTGCCGGGGTAAGACGGCTTAAAGAAAGACGACTCGATCGAGTATAAAAGATTTACAGACTATAAGAAACAAGTAATTCTCATTACAAAGGACAGTTGATATGTCAGAAACAAAACAGAACAGCGTTGAGTTGCCGGAGCTTGATATTCTTCAGCGATTTGACGTTCCCGGCCCGCGATACACTTCTTATCCGACAGCCGACAGATTCAAAAAAGAGTTCGGACCGGAAGATTACAGAGAAGTGCTGAAAAACCGCGGAACGGTATCACCTGATGCAGCTTTGTCTTTGTACGTACATATTCCGTTCTGCTCCAATATTTGCTACTACTGCGGATGCAACAAAGAGATTACTAAAGATCACTCCCGCTCTGCCCAGTACATCGAAACTTTAGGTAAGGAATGTGATCTTATTAAAGAGTCCCTCACAGGCATCGGCACAGTTGAACAACTCCACTTCGGCGGCGGTTCACCGACCTTCCTGAATAATGAAGAAATCGTTCAAGTGATGGAAACTCTTGCCAGCCGTTTCCCGCTTGAAAAAGACGCTGAAATTTCCATTGAAGTTGATCCTCGCTGCTGCGCTCCTGAAAAAGTTGAAGTTTTGGCTAAAGCCGGCTTTAACAGAATGAGTGTCGGTCAACAAGATTTCGATGACAGAGTGCAGATTGCCGTTAACCGCGTCCAGCCTTTTGAAATGACAAAGGCTACGATGGATGCTGCCAGAGCAAACGGCTTTGAATCCATCAACATGGACCTGATTTACGGTCTTCCGTTCCAAAGCGAAAAATCTTTTGCTAAGACGTTAGATAAGGTTCTCGAACTCTCTCCGGATCGCATTGCACTTTATCACTATGCCCATTTGCCTGAACACTTCAAGGCTCAAAGAAGAATCAACGCCGAAGATTTGCCGAGTACTCCGGAAAAGGTTGCGATTATGCTTGATGCTATTCGCCGCTTGACTTCTAACGGTTATCACTATATCGGTATGGATCACTTTGCGAAAGTCTCCGATCCTTTAGCACAGGCTCAGGAAAACGGTACTTTGCAGAGAAATTTCCAGGGCTACTCCACTAAGCCGGAGTGCGATATGGTCGCCCTCGGTGTCTCTTCCATCAGCAAGGTCACCGGCTGCTACGCTGCTAACGCTAGAGATCTTCCGACCTACTACGAAAGAATCAATAACGGCCAGCTTGCTACCATCCGCGGCTACATGCTTGACGCAGACGACAGGCTCAGAGCACAGGTCATCATGAACTTGATGTGCCAATTCATGGTCCAAAAAGAAGAGATTGAACAGAAATTCAAAGTTAAGTTTGACGAGTACTTTGCCTTCGAATTGAAGAACCTTCAGCATTTTGCAAATGAAGGTTTAGTTGAACTTTATCCGGATCGGATCGTCGTCACTCCAAAAGGAAAACTGTTAGTCAGAGCGGTAGCCATGAACTTCGACAGATATCTCAGAGAAGACGAAAGAGTTAGAAGATACTCTAAGATTGTTTAGAGGATTTTTCGGGATTTCTGATAAAAAGGCGGACTAGAAAGCTAGATCCGCTTTTTTCTCGTATATTCCTAATCCAATTGAAAGTTAACTCAATAGGCTGTCTGTTAAAATTTGTCTATTGTGCTGGGAAAACCGGCTTTTTATTTTTGAGATTAATAAATGTTTACAGCTTCAGAGATTCGTTCAACTTTTTTGAAGTTCATGGAATCTAAAGGCCACACCATTGTTGCTTCTAGCCCAGTGGTTCCTGGCGATGATCCGACATTGCTCTTTACCAATGCCGGCATGAATCAATTCAAGGATGTTTTCTTAGGTTTTGATAAGCGTCCCTATAAACGTGCGACTACTTCTCAGAAGTGTGTGCGTGCCGGCGGCAAGCACAACGACTTGGAGAACGTAGGCTACACAGCCCGTCACCACACATTCTTCGAAATGTTGGGTAACTTCAGCTTCGGCGATTACTTCAAGCGCGACGCCATCAAAAACGCTTGGGAGCTTTTGACCAAGCATTTTATGCTTCCGGAAGAAAAGCTCTGGGTCACGGTATATGCCGAGGATGATGAAGCCTATGACATTTGGAATAAAGAGGTCGGTGTTCCCGCAGAAAGAATCGTAAGAATCGGCGACAACAAAGGCGCCAGATATGCTTCCGACAATTTCTGGATGATGGGCGACACAGGTCCGTGCGGTCCATGCTCTGAAATTTTCTATGACCACGGCGAAGAAGTTGCCGGAGGCCCTCCGGGAAGTCCTGATGAAGACGGCGACAGATATATCGAAATCTGGAACTTGGTTTTCATGCAGTACAACCGCGACGACAAAGGCGAAATGCATCTCCTTCCAAAACCCAGCGTCGATACCGGAATGGGCTTGGAAAGAATTTCAGCTGTTTTGCAGCACGTTCATTCCAACTATGAAATTGATCTGTTCCAGAACTTGATGAAGGCCGTTAAGGAAGCTGTTGAAGCCGCCGGGGCAGAAAACGTTGATCCGAATTCACCTTCTTTGAAAGTTATTGCCGACCATATCCGTGCATGTTCTTTCATTATTGCCGACGGAATTCTTCCGGGCAATGAAGGCAGAAGCTATGTTCTGCGCCGTATTGCACGCCGCGGTATGCGTCACGGCTTTAAGCTCGGCGCCCGCGCTCTTTTCTTCAATACGCTGGTGAAAGCCGTCGCTAAGGAAATGGGCCAGCAGTATCCGGAACTGAACAATCCGCGTATTCAGGAAGTTCTCCGTCAGGAAGAGGTTAGATTTTCTCAGACACTTGCTAAAGGTCTTGAAATTCTTAATGAAGCTTTGGCAAACGGAGAAAAAGTTCTCAGCGGCGACGTTGCATTCAAACTTCACGACACCTATGGTTTCCCGGTTGATTTAACAGCCGACGTCTGCCGTGAAAGAGGCGTTGCAGTTGATATCGAAGGCTTTGAAGCAGCAATGGCCAAACAAAGAGAACTTGCCCGCTCACAAGGCAAGTTTAAGATGGCTCAAGGTCTTGATTACGCCGGAGCTCCGACTAACTTCTTAGGCTACGAAACTTTGACAGCTCACGGCTGCAAGGTTGAAGCTATTTACAAGGACGGCGAAATCGTTGATGAAGCAGAATCCGGCGATGAAGTCGTTGTCGTATTCGACAAGACCCCGTTCTATGCTGAAAGCGGCGGTCAGGTCGGCGATCAAGGCCAGTTCAAGAACAAGACCACTATCCTGAAAGTTGACGATACATTCAAGATTAAGGCAGACGTCTTCGGACATATGTGTTACGTTGCAGAAGGCAGCGTTAAGCTCGGCGATTTGTTTACAGGTACAGTAAACGAAGATATCCGTGCTGCTACCGCAAGAAATCACTCCGTTACTCACTTGATGCATAAAGCACTGAGAGAAGTGCTTGGCTCTCATGTCCAGCAGCGCGGTTCTATGGTCAACGGCGAAAGAACAAGATTTGACTTCGTTCACAACGGTCCGATGACTGAAGAACAGATTTTCCAAGTTGAAGATATCGTCAACAAAGAAATTCTGAGAAACACTCAGACAATGACTCGCGTCATGCCGATTGATGAAGCTAAGAAGACCGAAGCCGTTATGCTCTTCGGTGAAAAATACGGCGAAGTCGTTCGTGTTCTCAACATCGGTTCAAGCTGCGAATTCTGCGGCGGTACTCACGTTCAAAGAACAGGCGATATCGGCATGTTCAAGATCGTCAGCGAGTCCGCTGTGGCTGCAGGTGTCCGCAGAATAGAAGCCGTTACCGGCATGAACGCCCTGAGATTTACTCAGACTCAAGAGAAGTCTTTAGAAGAAGTTGCCGCTGAATTTAAGGCTCCGGTCGGGGAAGTTTTAGGTAAAGTTCATGATACCTTAGCTGATGTTAAGGCTCTTGAAAAAGAACTTGCCGCACTCAAGACCAAGCTTGCACAGAGCGCTTCTGCCAACGTCGCTTCCCAAGCGGAAGAAATGAACGGAACAAAGGTCTTAGTGGTTGAAATGAAGGGAATCGAAACCAAGGCTCTTCGTGATTCCGTCGACAAACTCAAAGACACATTGAAGTCCGGCGTTATCGTTCTTCTCAAGTCTGACGAGGGGAAAGCCAGCGTAGCAGTCGGTGTTACTAAAGATCTCGTCGGCAAGATCAAAGCCGGTGAAGTTGTTGCTTTCACTGCTGCAGAACTCGGCGGTAAAGGCGGCGGACGTCCTGACTTTGCTCAAGGCGGCGGAAACGCACCGGAAAACATGGGCAAAGTAATTGCTGATGTGAAGAAATTCATTTCTGAAAAATTAGCCTAATCCGAAAGGTTTCACACCTAAACGAAAACGCCGCGAACGCGGCGTTTTTGTTGGATGGATGTGTTGGATTAATCTTCGTATCCGTTAGGATTCATGCTCTGCCAACGCCAAGTGTCGGCACACATCTCTTCAATACCTCGCTGGGCTTGCCAGTTTAGGACTGTTTTTGCTTTTGCGGGGTTGGTCCAGTAGGCCGCTTTATCTCCTGCACGCCGCGGGCAAATTTGGTAAGGAACTTTCCTGCCGCTTGCTTTTTCAAAGGCGCGTACAAGCTCTAAAACGCTTGTAGAGCTGCCGGTTCCGAGATTAACGGTAAGCAGCTGAGGCTGATGATTAAGTGCCTTCAGCGCTTGTAAATGGCCCTCTACGAGGTCCATTACATGGATGTAGTCTCGGCAGCCGGTGCCGTCTGCAGTCGGATAGTCATTGCCGAATACATTTAAGTGATCGCGTTTGCCGACGGCAACTTGAGAAATAAACGGCATAAGATTGTTTGGAATGCCGTTAGGATCTTCGCCGATGAGTCCGCTTTCATGGGCGCCGACCGGATTGAAGTATCTCAGGATGGCAATTGACCAATCGGGTTCTGCTCTGAATGTTTTTCTAAGAACTTCTTCAATCATCCACTTGCTCAGGCCGTAATTGTTGATCGGGGCCAGAGGAGTGGATTCATCAAATTCATCGTAGCCGGGATCGCCGTAGACGGTGGCCGATGAGGAGAATATAAATTCCTTGACGCCGTGCTTTTTCATAACACGCAGGAGCACGATAGTGCCTTCGACGTTGTAGGAGAAATAAAGAAGCGGATCGGACTCGGACTCTCCGACGGCTTTTTTACCGGCGAAGTTGATGACGGAGTCGATTTTGTAGTCTGTGAAAACTTTGTCTAAGTCGCTCTCAAAGCGGATGTCGCCCTCGATAAGTACAGGTCTCTTTCCGGTAATTTTTTCGATGCGATCCAGAACAGTCGGTTTGCTGTTGCTGAAGTTATCAAAAATAATCGGGTTGTAGCCGGCTTCAATCAGGCTGACAACCATGTGGGATCCGATGTATCCGGTCCCTCCGGTTACAAGGATATTTTTAGCCATTCTTATATCCAAAAAATAAGGCCTTGCAAAGAGCAAGGCCGAAACTGATTTGAATTACTTACTCAACGCGTCAATGATGCGGCGGTTAACTTCTTTCACATCGCCGATGCCGTCAACTTTAACGTATTTAGTGTTGGATTGACCCTCAGCAGCGAGCTTCTGATAGAAATCAACCAAAGCTTCCGTCTGGTTGTGATAAACCTGAAGACGCTTCTTAACGGTTTCTTCTTTATCGTCGTCTCTCTGAATCAAATCTTCGCCTGTCACATCGTCCTTACCTTCAACTTTAGGAGGATTGAACTTGATGTGGTAGCTTCTGCCGGAAGGAAGATGAACGCGTCTGCCGCTCATTCTTTCCAAAATGGCTTCATCAGGAACAGCGATTTCCAAAACGTAGTCAATTGGAATGCCGGCTTCTTTCAGAGCTTCTGCCTGAGGAATTGTGCGTGGGAAACCGTCGAAGAGGAATCCGTTCTTGCAGTCAGGCTGCTGGAGACGTTCCTTAACCAGGCCGATGATGATGTCATCGCTTACGAGTTCGCCGGCATCCATAATTTTCTTAGCGGCTAAACCCAAAGGAGTACCTGCCTTGACAGCAGCACGCAGCATATCACCGGTAGAAATTTGAGGAATGTTATAGTGGGCAGTGATGAGAGCAGCTTGAGTGCCTTTGCCTGCACCTGGAGCTCCGAGAAGAATCAAACGCATTTGACAACTCCACTTATTGAAATATAAAAGTTAAATTCTAAAAGAAATTAAGAATCGAAGAAATAATTTAGTGTCAGACATTATTTCTTGCTGAAATAAAGCCGGACTCTTTCCAAATCTTCAAAAGTATCTACTCCCGGGGGAATTTCACGGTTAAAGATTTCAACTCCGATCTTGTAGCCGTGCCAAAGAGCACGCAGCTGTTCCAAGCTTTCGAAAGTCTCTAAAGGAGATTTTGTAAGGTGCGGATACTGTTTCAAGAAAGAAGCTCTATAGCTGTAAATTCCGACATGGCGCAGTCCTAGGTCTTCTGGAATCGATTCTTTGGATTTTGCAAACAAATCTCGATCCCACGGGATTGGGGCTCGGCTGAAAGTCAGAGCTTCATTTTTCTTGTTGAGCTCAACCTTGACAACATTCGGATTGAAGAATTCTTCTGCATCACGGATTCGAATGGCGGCCGTTCCCATTGCCAAGCCTTCATCCTTTTTTAGAATTTCTGCAACTAAATTAATGATGTCAACCGGAATCAGAGGCTCGTCTCCCTGGACATTGACGATGATTTCGTTTTCATCGAGATTAAGTTTATTGACCACTTCGCTTAATCTATCGGTACCGCAGGCACAGTCTTTTGAGGTCAATTGTGCTTCGATGCCGTGTTCTTCGCACGCCTTTTGAACCGTCAGGTCATCGCAGGCGACAATGACGCGCGAGGCGGCGGACTTCGCAGCCTGCTGAGCTACTCTGACAATCATTGGAATACCGTCGATTAAAGCCAGAGGCTTGTTCGGAAGCCTTGTGCTGGCCAGTCGGGCCGGAATAATAACGGTAAAACTCATTTCAATTTTTGCTCCAGCTCTTCATCGGAAAGATCTCTTGCTTCATCCGGCACTAAGTCGGGAATTTCATCGATAACCGAGAACGCTTTTTTATCGCGTTTGCAAAACAGTTCTTTCTTTTCTTTATCGTACAAAAGAGGGCCCTTACAGAAAGGACAAACAAGTATTTGTGTTAATTTCGGATCCATTATGCTTTTTTCTCAGGTTTCAAAGAAGAAAGTTTTTCTTCAATGAAATCTATTAAGAACTTATCTAAAACTATTTCTAAAGGCACGACGTAGATTCTAGTGTCTCTTTTAATGTCTTCGTGCTTTCTGCACTTAACCGCGTCTTTCTCCGTAATGAAGATGAGATCAGCGTTGATGTCCTTAAAGGGATTTTTGTCGTAATCGTAATGATCCGGAAGCGGAATGCCTACCACTTCCAAACCGTGCGCTCTGAGCATGGAGAAGAATCTCTTCGGTACGGCGATGCCGGCAACGGCAGCTGCAGAGTATTGTTTCTTTCTTTGGATTTTGCTTAATGTATCCAAAGAAATGACTTCACCGGTTGCGTATTGAATGGCATTGGTAAATCCACTGGTTGCTACATATCTCGGAGTTGTGGAAGAAATCACATCTTCGGTTGCGTTCAGGACCAAAGCATCAACATCATTTAGACGAGAAGGGGGTTCTCTTAAAGGGCCTGACGGGAGGACCCAGCCGTTGCCTAAGCCGCGTGCTCCGATAACTGCAATTTCAAAGTCGCGCTGGAGTTCATAATGCTGCAGACCATCGTCACTAATAAGAATATCGACCTCAGGATAGGCTTTCAGAAGAGCCTCAGCAGCAGCAACTCTTTTTTTAGAAACAAAAGTCGGAACGTTCGTTGATTTTTTTATAAGAAGAGGTTCATCTCCGACAATGTCCGGGTCACTGGTTGTTAATACTTCTTTTGGAGAATCGGTTTTGCCTTTATAGCCGCGGGAGATAACACCGGGTTTCCATCCTCTCTCCTGAAGTTCCTTGACTAATGCGATCGTGACCGGTGTTTTTCCTGTACCTCCGACATAAATATTTCCTACCACAACAACCGGAACTCTGATTTTCACAGGAACAGTCTTGTTTTTTCTGTATTTCGCCGCACCCATAAAAACGGCGGAAAACGGTAAAAGGAGCCAGGATATTAAGCCTCGGCGATCCCATTGTTTATGTAGGAAAGATTCAAGTTGAACTTTCATCGAAGTCATTAAGAGTCAAAAAAATTAATTGTAAAAGAGAAAACCGTTTATTTTTTTCGTTCAACTTAATTTCCGAATTTTGTGAACAAAAAATGTTTGGGATGGGTAACGAAAACCAAGAGAAGTGAAATCAATGAGTAAGAGAAAAATAACCTCCTTTTTCAAAAATTATCACTGTTAATAACTTTGTGGATAACTTCTGGAAAGTGTGCATAACTATTTTGAATTTAAAAGGATTTTTTAGCTTTTCCACCTTTGTTAATTCAAAAATTATCTTTAAATTCAACAAGTTACATAAACTCATCGGCATTCTCAACGGTGGTGAATAAAATTGTGGATAACTTTGTGGATTATGTGGATAAGGGTAAAAAATAACGGCTCAATATGTTCTTTGTTCACGAACAAAAAAATAATTGGCTTAATATTCATACATCAAGGAGTGAAGATTGAGTGAGATAGTAAATACAGTAAAAGATCCGAGAATTATGACCGTCTCGGAAGCGGTTCAGAAAATCGATTGGACGGTTAAGTCGATGAGGACTCTTCTTGTCGAAGGAGAAATCTCTTCTTTTAACAATAACCGTGCGAGCGGGCATTGGTATTTTGCTATCAAGGATGAAGAGGCAGTTTTAAACTGCATGATGTTCGCCTCTAAAAATTACGCCGTAACTTTTAGTCCGGCTATCGGGGACAAGGTTAAAGTCGGAGGTAACCTGAGCCTCTATGGTAAAACCGGGAAACTGTCTCTGGAAGTGCGCCGAATGGTCAGAAGCGGCCAAGGAGAACTCTTTGAAAAATTTCTTGCATTAAAGAAGAAACTGACTGACGAGGGACTTTTCCAGCGTGAACTGAAACGGCCGGTGCCTCTGGCGCCGAGAACTGTTGGAGTCGTCACGGGGCTTCAAACAGCTGCTTTAAAAGATGTCCTTACTCGGCTCAAGAGATACTCACCATACGTTGACATCATTGTCTATCCGACCTTTGTACAAGGCGCGGCTGCAGCCGAGGGCATCGTCCGTTCTCTACAAATTGCGTCAGAAAGAAAAGAAGCTGATGTTTTGCTTCTTGTTCGCGGCGGAGGTTCTATAGAAGACTTATGGTGCTTTAACGAAGAGAAGGTCGCCAGAGCCATCCGTCAGTGCAGTATTCCGGTGATCACCGGTATCGGTCACGACAGCGACCAGACCATCGCAGACTTTGCCGCTGATATCTGGGCGCCGAATCCTACAGCGGCCGCTGTGGCTGCAGCTGCCCCAAAAGAAGAGCTGCTTCTGCGTGTGGAGAAGCTGTGCCGGACTCTTTACAAAGACATAGAGAACTTTTTGAGTCGTTCTGAAAACCAAACGGCTTATGCCTCCCGACTTTTTGAGTCTCCCGATGTTTTTCTGAACTCTTACTCGGATCGCTTTAAAAAAGATCTCCTGGGCTTTAAAGGAAGCGCAAGTAATTTTTTATTCGCGTCGCAGACCAATTTGCAGAAAAAGCTTCATAGTATGGGGAAGATTTCTTTTTTGCCGGTCGCCTCTCAATATTCTTCCTGTTTGGTTCGCATCTCGAATTTAGTCAATCAAAGTTTGGCTTCAAGAGAACGTCAACTCAAAATTGAACTTCCGCCTTTGGATATTCTTCTGGCCGGCTACAAAGACAAACTGGCTTTTTTAGCACAAGGACTCGCAAAGAATTTCCAAGACCAGAGGGAGCGTAAAAATCAAAAACTGTTTTACGAGATTTGCGGCTTTAAAAATAAGGTGCAGGTTCAGGACAGAACAAAAGAGCTCCATCATTTATTAGAAAAGCTTAAAGTCCAGAGAGATGGATTCTTTGTTCAACTAAAAACTCCGGCACTCTATCGATTAGAAACCCCGGAGGGAAGAATTGCCGAAGGAAAAAAAGAAACCAGACAATATATTTTTACCCTGTTTAAGGGGTTTTTCAGCGAGGTGGTTCTCCAGAGACAAAGGCTTCTCGGCAGTCTGCAGAGTCTGCGCAAGCAAAGGCCGGTTTTGAAGAATGATTCGATAAAAATCGCCGCCGAGTCGATGCGGGCTTACGGCCAAATGAAACTAACGGTAAGGCGGAATTGTTTAATGAATCTGGAGACAAAACTTTCAGGACTGGATCCTAACAAAATGCTACAACTCGGATACGCTATTGTTAAGCGTAAAAATGAGGTTGTGAGAAGGGGTGAAGAGCTACAGGAAGGCCAAGAGATTCAGGTGATTTTCTATGATCGAACCATTAATGCTCGAGTTGAGAGGATTACTAGCAAAAACACTTAAAACTATGCATAATACCGCAAGAAATAATAAACACTAGGAGACCCCAAATGGCATTTACACTTCCTCCTCTTCCTTTTGCGATGAATGCTCTCGAGCCGTACATGAGCGAAAAGACTCTGAGCTATCACTATGGCAAACATCATAAAGGCTACGTTGACACACTCAACACATTGATTGCAGGCACAGACTATGAATCAATGCCTTTAGAGGAGATTATCCGTACTACTCAACAGGGTCCAATTTTCAATAACGCATCTCAAAATTGGAACCACACTTTCTTCTGGAACAGCTTAACTCCTAACGGCGGCGGAGTTCCTACCGGCCGAGTTTTAGCTGCTATCGAGGCAAAGTGGGAAAACTATGATGCATTCAAAGAACAGTTCATTAAGAGTGCTGCCGGCAATTTCGGTTCCGGCTGGACATGGCTGATTCAAACAGAAAACGGTACTTTAGACATTCTTAATACCAGCAATGCCGGCTCCCCAATTTCCTCTCCATCTAAGCCTTTGATGGTTTGCGACGTTTGGGAACATGCTTACTATCTGGACTACTACAATGTCAGAGCCCAGTTCGTTACAACATTCCTCGAACATCTCGTTAACTGGGAATTCGTAGAAAAGAATCTTCAATAATTGAATTGATTTGATGAAGGAATGCCGCGGGTCTTTAGCTCGCGGCTTTAGTTAAGTTTGGCGACTTTGTCGCCTTTCTTTATTTTGTTTTTTTCAAACCAGCCTTGATTCATTTCAAGAGCGTATTTTGCGGCTCTTTTGCTGCAGTGAATTTTCTCTGAAAGAGGCTGCATTTTTTCGATATTGATAATTGTCCCGTCGCGGTCAATGAAAGCGACAGACAGCGGAATGTAGGTGTTCTTCATCCACATGCAAACCGGCATGGCATAGTCGAATTTAAAGAGCATTCCGGCTTCGGCGGGTAATGTTTTGCGGTACATCAGGCCAAGCTCTCTTTCTTGGTCCGTGTCGGCAATTTCCACTTGAATGTTTTTTTGATTGATTTGAATCTCTTTAAGTTCTGCGGCATTTACGGCCAGAGGAAGGAGAAGAGCTAAGAAAATGCTGCGGCAGTATTTCATAAAAAGAAAAACTCGGTCTGAGCCGAGTTTGTATAGCTAAGATTTCGAATTAAACCAGTTTGATGTTGTCAGCTTGTTTGCCTTTTTCACCGACTTTCACATCATAGGTAACTTTCTGACCTTCTTTGAGGGTCTTGAAGCCGTCCATCTTGATTGCAGAGAAATGAGCGAAGAGATCTTCACCGCCGTCATCGGGAGTGATGAATCCGTAGCCTTTTACGTCGTTAAACCATTTTACGGTTCCTGTTGCCATTTTTTATATCTCCAAAAATTTAACGGCGTTGTCTCTGGTGCTCACCCGCCACTGAATGTGTTTTTGACAGTTCGTTAAGCTGGATTTTCACAACCGGTACGACCTTTTGTTGAAACCTGACTACTACTGCGGTACTGCCTTACTGTCTGTGAGAAAAGACTGACAGTAACTAGATTTTTAATGTATACGGGAGAATTGTCAACGAGGACAAAGTATCATTGACAAGATGAGTTGGGACAAGCGCATATCTTTATTACAGAAAAAAATGCTTTGTAACCCTTACTCTGAGGTGATTTAGTCAAAATTGTCTGATAGTTGGGTTCGGACAAGGAAAAAGTATTTTGGCGGTTTGTCCGCATTTAATTGTTGTTATCTAACCACAAAAATTAGTGATATGTCTTGCTCGCAAACTGGATCGTCAACAAGGGTAAAACCGAAGGTTAAGCCTTATAAGAGACCGAATAGATGGAGTGTCATTCTCCATAACGACGATGTAACGACAATGGAGTTTGTTGTAATGCTCTTGAAAGAGGTATTCGGAAAATCAACGGAAGACGCGATGACGATCATGCTGAAAGTGCATGAAGAAGGGCGCGGGGTTGCAGGGATTTACAGCAAGGATTTAGCTGAAACAAAAATGATGAAATCCCGTGAAATGGCAAGAGCCGAAGGCTATCCGCTTAAGATAACCATAGAAGAAAATGAGTAGTTTAAGTAAAGAAGTTCAAAAATTAATGATGATTGTCTTCCTTCGAGGAAGAAGCGACGGCGTTGAGTATCTGACGCTTGAGTATTTGCTATGGGGGCTTCTGCAGGGAGGCGAGGTCGAGGAGTTCTTGGAAGAACAAGAAGTCGATACTCACGAACTCGAAAACGAGATTAACTTGGTTATCTCAAAAGAGATAGCTGAGCAAAATAAGCTTGCTAAAGATAAGAATCCGGATGTGACCGTCGGGTACTCACGAGTTCTGCAGAGGGCCATTATTCAAGCACAGTCGGAAAACCGAGAGGAAGTAGACAGCCTGGATCTTCTCGATGCTTTGCTTGCGGAAAAAGACTGTGAAGCAGTTTACCTTCTCAATCAGCACGGCATCGACAGAAATGTTCTTTCCGAATACATCGAAACCATCTTGGCCGAGAGCGAAGAACTCGGAGCACAAGAGGCCGAGGAAGATGCGAGAGAAAGTAAAAGACGAAAATCCGCTTTAGACACCTATGCCTTGAATCTAAACAATGAGGTTAAAGAAGGCCGCATCGATCCGTTGATTGGCAGAAGCGAAGAAATTGAAAGAGTTATCCAGGTTCTTGCAAGAAGAAGAAAGAATAATCCAATTCTTGTTGGTGAGGCCGGTGTCGGTAAGACTGCAATTGGAGAAGGTCTTGCCTACAAGATCGTAAAAGGCGAGGTTCCTAAATTCTTATCCGACTTCGAAGTTTATTCCGTGGATGTCGGCTCCATGCTTGCCGGCGCTCATTACCGCGGAGATTTCGAAGAAAGAATGAAGAACCTCATCAAGGAAGTTGAATCCAAGCCGAAAACTATTCTCTTCATTGATGAAATTCATCAGATTTTAGGTGCCGGTACCACCGAGGGCAGTGCATCAGATGCCGCAACCATGATGAAGCCTCATCTGGCAAAGGGAACTCTGCGAGTCGTCGGGGCCACAACCTACGACGAGCTCAGAAAAATCTTCAGCAAAGACTCCGCCCTGATGAGACGCTTCCAGAAGATTGATGTGACTGAACCGACCGTCAAGGAAACCATTGAAATTCTTAAGGGTTTGAGCGTCAAGTTTGAAGAACATCACAATGTGGTTTACAAAGACTCAGCTATTGTTGCTGCAGTCGAACTCTCCGATCGCTTTATTTCCGATAAGAAACTTCCGGATAAGGCCATCGATGTAATCGATGAAGCCGGCGCAAGAAAGAGATTGCATTCGGACGGCAAGAGCAACGTTGTTACCAAGGCGGATATTGAGGAAGTCATTACAAAGATGGCGAGAGTACCTCCTCAGACCGTTTCTTCGGACGACAAGAATCGATTGAAGACTTTGGCTCAGACATTGAAGAATGTAATTTATGGTCAGGATCCGGCTATTGAAGCTATTTCAGACGCGATAAAACTCTCTAGAAGCGGTCTTGGCAAGACGGATAGGCCAATTGGTGCTTTCTTGTTTGCCGGGCCTACAGGCGTCGGTAAAACGGAATTAGCAAAGCAGCTGGCTTCAGCCATGGGCGTCAAGCTGATTCGTTTTGATATGAGTGAGTACATGGAGAAATTCTCCGTGTCGAGATTGATTGGTGCGCCTCCGGGATATGTGGGCTTTGATCAAGGCGGATTATTGACTGAAGAAATCGGCAAGCATCCGCATTCCGTTCTGCTTCTTGATGAGATTGAAAAAGCTCATCCGGATATTTACAACATCCTACTCCAGGTGATGGATCATGGAGCATTGACGGATAACAACGGTAAAACTGCAGACTTTAGAAATGTGATTTTGATCTTGACGACGAATGCCGGGGCCAGAGATTTGAGCAAATCCTCCATCGGCTTTCTTAACTCAACGCATTACGGCGATGAGCAGATTGAGATTAATAAGACCTTTACGCCGGAATTCCGCAACCGCTTAGATGCGATTGTTTCTTTTAAAGCACTGGGGACAAACGAAATTAGAAAAGTGGTGGATAAGTTCCTTCTGGAAATTGAAACCCAGCTTCACATGAAGAAAGTGGAGGCGACATTTACGGAAGAGCTTAAAGAATTCCTGGCCAAGAAAGGGTTCGATCCGAAGATGGGCGCACGTCCAATGTCCCGCTTGATCCAGAACACAGTCAGAAAAGCGTTGGCCGATGAGCTGCTTTTCGGTCAGCTAAGCCGCGGCGGAAAGGTCAAAATTGGATTGGATGCGCAGGAAAAAGTGACTTTAGATATCGATCCTGCTCCGATTCTTCCAAAAGCTGAAACGGCTGACTCAGCCCAAGAGGTACCGGCTGAAGTTCCGCAAAATAAGTAGTAAGAATAAGCAGAAAGCCGCTGAATGCGGCTTTCTTGCAGAGAAATTAACCAATTCCAGAGGAACCGAATCCCCCCGTTCCTCGCTCGCTTTGTTGGAACTCTTCAACCTCTTCGAATTGCGCGTGGACAACCGGCACAATAATCATTTGTGCAATTCTGTCCAGAGGCTGAACGGTGAAAGCTTCACTCGAACGGTTCCAGCAGGAGACTTTCAGTTCGCCTTGGTAATCCGAGTCGATCAAGCCGACTAGGTTGCCGAGAACGATTCCGTGTTTATGACCGAGGCCTGAGCGCGGAAGAACAAGAGCAGCATAGTTAGGATCCCGCAGGTAAATGCTGATTCCCGTGCCGATGAGATAAGTTTCTCCAGGTTCGACCACAATCGGTTTATCAATCATGGCTCTTAAGTCAACTCCGGCAGATCCGGGAGTCCCGTAGGAGGGTTTGAATTCTTTTGCCCGCGGATCCAAGTATTTAATTTGAACGTTCACAGTTTCTATCCTTCAAGAGTCTGTTGATTTCTAATACAAGTGTGTCGGCTAAAGCTTCTTTGCTTCCCGGTCCGACTGTTTTTAGACCGTCCTTTGTGATGAACACGGCGTCATTGGAGTCAGAATTAATCGCCTTGGCAGGATTGGCGACAATTAAGTCTGCGCCTTTTCTCTGAAGCTTCAGTTGGCCGTTTTCGATGACATCATTGGTTTCGGCCGCAAAGCCGATGCACAGGGGCTTGCTTTCTAAATGGCCGACTAAGGAAAGGATATCCGGATTCTTTGTCAGCTCCAGAGTGTAGGAATCCGAAGAGTTTTCTTTTTTGATTTTTCTTTCAGAAAAGTGAGCGGGACGATAGTCGGCCACAGCTGCAACTGAAATGAAAACGTCCGGTTTTTCCTCTTCTAAGAGCTGCATAACGCAATTTTTCATCTCTTCGGCACTCGTGACGTTAAATCGTTCCGCTCCTGCAGGAGTCTGCTGATGCACGGGCCCCGATACCAATAGAACTTCAGCGCCGTAACGGCTGCATGCAGATGCAATGCTGTAACCTTGTTTTCCGCTGGAGGAATTGGTAATTCCTCGAACCGGATCTAGCGCTTCAAAAGTCGGTCCTGCCGTAATCAATACTTTTTTACCCGAAAGAAGTTTCGGATAAAAGGACCGGATAATGTCCTCAGCGATGCCTGCCGGCTCTTTGAGTCTTCCTTTGCCGTTATCTCCGCAAGCTTGGATGCCGGCTTCCGGACCCGAGAATGAAACGCCGGGCCAGCTTTGAAGTTTTTCAACGTTCTCCAGATTTGCAGGGTTGTCCCACATAAAGCAATTCATTGCAGGAGCAACGATGATCGGTGTCTTGCGGGCGGCACATAAAGAACTGAGGAGATCATCGCAAATGCCGTTCCGAAGTTTTGCAATGAAGTTGGCGGTTGCGGGGGCTACCACAATGAGATCAGCCCAATCAACAAGATCGATATGAGCGATTGTGCTGTTGGAAGAGTCCCACATATTTTTGGCAACTTTTCTTCGGGTAAGAGCCTCGAAGGTGGCTTCGCCGACGAAATGGGAGGCGGCCTCCGTAAGCACAACCTGAACTTCCGCCTGATTTTTGACAAGCAGACGGATGAGCTCACAAGCTTTATAAGCAGCAATGCTTCCGGTAATCCCAAGCAGTATTTTTTTGCCTTTTAGAATGTGCATACGACATCCTTGGAAAGATTATTTGGAACGGAAAAATTCCCAAATAATGACAATGAAAGCGCCGACGCAAATACAAATGTCAGCAACGTTAAATGCGGGCCAATGATAGTTAAATGCATGGAAGTCCAGAAAATCGACGACATAACCTAAATTCATGCGGTCGTAGGCATTTCCGATGGCACCGGCTAAAACGAGAGACAGTCCGAAGCACAAAAAGGGCTTTGAGCTGTTTTTAGCGATAAGACACAGAATGACGACGGAAATAACGAGAGCAAGAACCAAGAAAATCGGCTGCTGCCATCCGCCGGCATCTGCAAGAAAGGAGAACGCTGCGCCGGTGTTGTAAGCAACGACGAGATTGAAGAAGTCAGTGACTCTTTCGGAATCACCGACAATCATTCGATGCTGAATCCAGTACTTGGTCCATTGATCAAGTCCGATAAGCAGCGCAGCAAAGAGGGACCACAGGAAAACTGCGGTCCAGTTCCAATTATTAGTTTTTTTTGAAGCCATCAATTAAGCAAATTTACGTTCTTCAGGAACACCG
This sequence comes from uncultured Sutterella sp., assembly GCA_900542195.1. GTDB lineage: Bacteria > Pseudomonadota > Gammaproteobacteria > Burkholderiales > Burkholderiaceae_F > Turicimonas. The sequence continues at coordinate 39,543 of UQNA01000017.1, forward strand.
AACAGATTGCCTACGCAGCGGCAGCACAATGTAGGATAGTTCGAATCTTTTCCGACGCTATCTACATATTGCCAGCAGCGTTCGCATTTCTTTTCGGTCATTGGCTTAACGATAATTTCGCGTTTGTCAGAGACACCGACAAGTTTTGCAGAACTTGTGATGAAGACATAGCGAAGTTCGTCGCCTAAAGTCTGGAGGATATCGTATTCGGTTTGCGGTACCTTCAGTTCCACGGCTGCTTGTAATGAGGAACCGACTTTGCCTTCAGCTCTGAGAACTTCAATTTCTTTCTGGACATCGGAGCGGATAGCGCGGATGACAGCCCATTTGTTGAGCAGTTCAACGGATTCGCTGATGACCGGAAGGGCTTCGAATTTTTCCGTGAAGATGGTTCCGGAGCTCTTCGGATTGAAGTAGGAGTATGCCTCTTCAGCGGTGAAGGAAAGAATCGGAGCAATCATCTTCAAGAACGCATTGGTCAGATACCACAATGCTGTCTGAGCGGAACGGCGAGCCTTAGAATCGGCAGCTGTTGTATACAAACGATCCTTGAGAATATCCAAATAGAAACCGCCCAAATCATCGCTGGCAAAGAGCTGCAGCATGGAGGAAACCATATGGAAGTCATAAGCATCGTACTTAGTCAAGACTTCGTCTTGAAGCTGCTGAGTTCTCGCGATAGCCCATCTATCCAATTCTGCTAACTCTTCAACCGGAACGGCGTCTTTTTCAATATCAAAGTCGTTGGTGTTGGCCAAGAGGAAGCGGATAGTATTTCTGAAGCGGCGGTAGGAATCTACGGTACCTTTCAGAATTGTCTGGCCGAGAGAAATTTCTCCTGTGTAGTCGGAGCTGCCGACCCATAAACGGATAATTTCAGCACCGTATTTATCGGCAATTTCAGAAGGCAGAATGACGTTGCCCAAAGATTTGCTCATCTTGCGGCCTTCTTCGTCTACGGTAAAGCCGTGTGTGAGCAAAGCTTTGTACGGAGCTCTCTTATCGATGGCACAGCCGGTCAGAAGAGAAGAGTGGAACCATCCTCTGTGCTGGTCGCTGCCTTCGAGGTACAAGTCAGCGGGATAGCCAAGCTTGTCAGCGTGAGATCCTCTCATGACGGTCATATGAGTAGTACCGGAATCAAACCAAACATCTAACGTATCAGAGGATTTTTCATACAAATCAACGTCGTTATCGATGAGGTCTGATACTTTCAGCTGCGTCCAAACTTCGATGCCGCCTTGTTCAACTCTGTCTGCAACATCTCTCAAGATCTTCAATGTATCAGGGTGAAGTTTGCCGGTTTCTTTATTGATCAAGAAGGGCAGAGGAACACCCCAGGTTCTTTGTCTGGAGATACACCAGTCAGGACGGTTGGCGATCATGTTGTGGAGTCTGACTTCTCCCCATTCAGGATAGAAAGTCGTGGCTTCAACAGCTTCCAAGGCGACTTTGCGAAGAACAGGTTCTTTTTCAACAGGCTTGCAGACGCCCTCAGAGTCAGCTACCGGCTCATCCATTCTGATAAACCACTGATTAGTTGCTCTGTAGATCAACGGTGTCTTATGACGCCAGCAGTGCATGTAGCTGTGGCTGATAGTCTCGTGATTAAGGAGGTTGCCGGCAACGGTCAAAGCATCCAAAATCTTGGGCTGAGCTTTCCAAACATTTAAGCCGGCAAACATCGGCAGCCAAGAGGCATAGACGCCGTCTGCCTGAACGGGATTGAGAATCTCGTCGTTGGTTAAGCCGTCTTTCTTGCAGGAGACGTAGTCGTCCACACCGTATGCAGGAGCACTGTGAACGATACCGGTACCGGCTGTCGCATCAACGTAATCGGCGATGATGACTGGTGAAAATCTGTCATAACCTTTGTCGAGACCGGCAAGGGGATGTTTGAAACGAAGGTGATAGAGATCGGAGCCTTTTGCTTTGCCGATAACTTTTCCTTCTAAGCCATAACGTTTGAGGGCATCTTCATACAGACCTTCAGCAAGGATGAAGTTTCTATGCGGTGTTTCAACAACAACATAGTCTAAATCCGGGCTGAAGTTCAAAGCCTGGTTGGCCGGAATTGTCCAAGGAGTGGTTGTCCAGATTACGGTTGCGGTCGGCTTGGTCAATTTGACATTGAAAAGCTCTTCGGCTCTGGCTTTGTCTTCGTCAGCCAGGGGGAAAGCAACATCAATGGCGGGGCTGCTTCTGTCAGCGTATTCAACTTCCGCTTCAGCCAAAGCACTCTTGCAATCGAAGCACCAGTTAACCGGCTTAAGACCACGGTAGACGTAACCTTTTTCCAAAATGATACCGAGGGCGCGAATTTCTTCCGCTTCAGTTTTCGGACGCATGGTCAAATATGGATCGGACCAATCACCGAGAACGCCGAGGCGCTTGAAGCCTGCCATTTGATTCTTAATTTGTTCTTTGGCGTAGGCGCGGCATTTAGCCATGATTTCTTCTTTAGGAAGATTCTTGCCGTAAGTCTTTTCAATTTGAATTTCGATCGGCATGCCATGGCAGTCCCAGCCCGGGACGTAAGGAGCATCAAAACCCTGGAGTGTACGGGTTTTGCAGATGATGTCCTTCAGAACTTTATTGACAGCGTGTCCGACGTGAATGTTGCCGTTTGCATAGGGAGGGCCGTCGTGGAGAAGAAATTTAGGCGCACCTTTGCGTGCTGCTCTGATTTTTCCGTAAACATCCTTAGCTTCCCATTCTTTGATGAACTCAGGCTCACGCTTGGGCAAGTTGCCTCTCATCGGAAATTCAGTGTCAGGAAGATTTAACGGAAATTTTTTTACTTCGGCCGCATCCGAATTCTGTTTATTTGCTTTTGACATAATTCCTTGGCCCCCTCGGGCTCTTCAAGGTTAATAAAAAACTAAACGGACAAGCCTAAAATTTGCTTTGCCTTTTTCTGGTCATCAGCAATAGCTGCCCGCAACTCTTCGAGAGAATTGAATTTCTTCTCATCTCGGATCTTCGCAAAGAATTCTACATTGACAATCTTGTCATATAGGTCTTCATGGAAATTAAATAAATGAGTTTCGAGTAAATACTCACCGTGATCATCGACGGTCGGTCTTTTTCCGATACAGGCAACGCCTTCAATCGGGCGCGGAGCGATGCCGTGAGCTTTTACGGCGTAGACACCGGTGATTGCCGGGCGTGCTTTGGAGTACGGAGGAAGAATTCTTTGATTAATCGTTGGGAAGCCGAGCTTGCGGCCTAACTGTTTTCCGTGAAGAACTTTTCCGGAAAGACTGTAATGGCGTCCAAGCATATAGTTTGCCGAGGCAATGTCGCCTCGGGCTAAGGCTTGACGAATGCGGGAGCTGGAAATGGCCGCTTCACCGTGATAAATCATGGGCATAGGATGAACTTCAAAATGAAATTCTTTTCCCAGATCTTCCAGGGTGTGGAAATCTCCCGCTCTCTTAGCACCGAAGTGAAAGTTTTCTCCTACGGTGACCCAACGAGCGTGCAGACCCTCTACCAACAGGTCTTTAACGAAGTCATACGGACTTAAGGAAGCCAGCTTTTCATCGAATTTAAGAATGTAGACTCTTTCGATTCCGCTTCCCTTCAGTGCTTCCACTTTATCGTGAAGGCTTAAGATTCTTGCAGGAGCGGCGGACGGATTAAAAAATTCTCGAGGGTGAGGTTCAAAAGTCAGAATAGCCGGGCATAACAGTCTGGCGTGCGCAGCTTCCACTACTTCTCTAATTAGAGCTTGATGGCCGAGATGTACACCGTCAAAGTTGCCGATGGCCACGGCACAGTCCAATCTATCTTCTGGTTTTGGCAGTCCTCGAAAAACTTTCATTTCCCTCAAATCTCAAAAAATAACTGTAACGATCAATTATGCCAGCATCTATTTCGATTCTCATTTTTGAAGCAAAAATCTTTTCTAACAAGAAGTTTCTTTGGAAATAGGCTCGTACCAAGTTTGAGCCTGAGTTTCAGAACCTGTAATTGTGTATACTCGATTAGATTACCTTATCAAAGGCCGCAGGCCTTCCTTATATCAGTGTTCAATTCTATGAAAAACATCGTTGTTCTCATTTCCGGGCGCGGAAGCAACTTTAAAGCAGTTTATGAAACAAGCGTAAAAGAAAAATGGGGTGAGATTTGGGGTATTCGCATTGTCGGCGTGATTTCCAATCGCCCTGAGGCAGCCGGTCTGGAATTTGCTCAAAGCGTCGGTATTCCGACCGCTGTGGTTGATCATAAGAAGTATGAAGACAGAGAAAGCTTCGAGAAAGAACTGGTCAAGCAAATTGAAGCATTTAACGGAGAGTTGGTTGTTCTTGCCGGATTTATGCGTGTTTTGACGCCATATTTCGTACGTCAGTATCCGGGAAGAATACTCAATATTCATCCGGCCCTGCTCCCGTCTTTCCCCGGTCTGCATACTCATGAAAGGGCACTGGAAGCCGGCGTCCGCATTCACGGCGTAACCGTACATTTTGTTTCCGATGTGCTCGACGGCGGTGAAATAATCGGGCAGGCTGCCGTTCCTGTTTTAGCAGGAGATACCCCTGACAAGCTAGCTGAAAGAGTACTCAAAAAAGAGCATATTCTCTATCCGAGAGCGATCCGCCTGGTAGCCTGTCAAAAGGTACGACTGGAGGAAGGTTCGGTCAAGATGGATCTTGAATCCAGTGAGCAATTAGCAATTTTCTAGATTAAAAATGGCAACAGAAAAACCAAGATCAGCCAGAAAGCCCGGCTACAAACGTCAGGATGCACCTAAACGCAAATTTACTGACAGACAAAAAGCGGCGAAAGAACGTTGGGCAAAGATGACTCCGGAAGAGCGTCAGACCCATGACAAAACTAAAGCTCCGAATCCGAGAATGCAGAAGCAGCATCCCGGAGAAGTCCGTATCACTTCTTTAGTGGTTGATGAACTGGGCAAAGCTTTAAGAACTATTTTGAAGCTTGACGGGCCGGCCGATGTTCTGATGAGCATTTACTTTAAGAATGCCCGTCATTTAGGTCCGAGAGAAAGAACGCTTATTGCTGAGGGCATCTATTACACCATGCGTCATCTTTCTATGATCACTTGGAGGATGAGCCCGGTAAGACCTGACAAAGCACCGCGTTTGACCGGTTTGGTTGCTTTGGCTCTGCAGCATGGGTTAGATGCTATCCATGATCAGATCTTAGGCAAAGAAAAAGAAACTCTGAAGAACATGCTTGCTCCTAAGAGTTCTGACGCTCCGAAAGAGATTCAAGCTGAAGTGCCGAAATGGCTGTATGACTTGGCGGTGGTACAGTACACCGACCATAAGGCTTTGTTTGAAGCCATGCAGGAAGGCGCTCCTTTGGATTTGCGCGTTAACAGCCTTAAGAGTACGCCGGATGAAGTTATTCTGGAATTGCAAGAGCACGGCGTCAAAGCAGAAAAGGGCATATACAGTCCTGACTGCGTCCGTCTCTTTACTAAGCCTGCTCTGACTCAATGGCCTATTTACAAGGAAGGCAAGGTTGACGTACAAGATGAAGGCAGCCAACTGATTGCTCGTCTGATGCAGCCTAAACGCGGTGAAATGATTTGCGACTTCTGTGCCGGTGCCGGCGGTAAAACGTTGGCTCTCGGCGCTCTTATGAAGAGTTCGGGCAGAATCTATGCTTTTGATGTCAATGAGAAGCGTCTGAACGGTCTTGCTCCGCGTATGAGAAGAGCCGGATTAAGCAATATTTATCCGGTCGTCATTCGCGATGAACATGACAAGCATATCAAACGTCTTTACGGCAAGATGGATCGCGTTCTTGTCGATGCTCCATGCTCAGGGACCGGAACCTACAGAAGGAATCCTGATCTGAAATGGAGATTTGG